>NZ_JBFAMR010000052.1:0-60249 GCF_040656595.1 Actinoplanes sp. NPDC049802 | reverse complement strand
GACCGCGACCTCAACGCCGCGAGGACGATCCTCGCCACGGCTGAACGCGACCGTGCCAGTGCCGACGACGTCAGACATCAGATCGCCTCCCTCCGGGACGGTGGATCAGATGCAGTCCGAGCTGGAAATCCAGGGCCCACCAGCCCCGGAGGGAAATCCCCCGGCTTTATCCGTGGGGATCGTTAACCGATCAGGTACGCGAGATGGCGCCCGGAACGAACCGGTTCGTCGCGTACGTGATCGCCCACAGCGCCACCCCGATGAGCAGCAGCACCCCGGCCACCCGGTAGTCGGCCCCGGCCCGGCCGGAGAGTGGGCTGGCCAGGAAGGCGCAGGCGGCCGCTCCGATGACCGGGATGGCGGTCGGCGCCCGGAAGTGGTCGTGGTCCACACGGTCGCGCCGCAGGACGAGGCAGGCCACGTTGACGACCGTGAAGACGCAGAGCAGCAGCAGTGCCGTGGTGCCGCCGAGAGCGGCCAGGTCGGCGAACCAGATCAGCCCGAACGCGATCAGTGTGGTGAACACGATTCCCACCCAGGGTGTACGCCGGCGGCGGTGCACCCGGCCCAGGATCCTCGGCAGGACCCGTTCGTTGGCCATCCCGTACAGCAGGCGGCTGGCCATCATCATGTTGATGAGCGCCGAGTTGGCCACCGCGAACATGGTGATGAACGCGAACACCGAGAGCGGGAACGCGGGCGCCCCGGCCTCGACCACCTTCAGCAGCGGCGTGTCACCGGAGCCGAGGTCGGCGGGGGCGACCAGCGCGACCGCCGAGACGGCCACCAGCACGTAGATCAGCCCGGTGACGCAGAGGCCGATGAACATGACGCGCGGGAAGATGCGGACCGGATCGCGGGTCTCCTCGGCCATGTTGACCGAGTCCTCGAAGCCGACCATCGCGAAGAAGGCCAGCGCCGTTCCGGCGGTGACGGACAGCACGACGCTGTCGCCGGGCGGCGTGTTGAACTCGGTGAGCCGGGACAGGTCGCCGTTGCCGCCGCCGAGCGCCCACGCCCCGACCCCGATGACGATCAGCAGACCGGTCAGCTCGACACAGGTGAGCAGCACGTTGGCCTTGACGCTCTCGCCGACACCCCGGAAGTTGATGAGCCCGACCAGGGTGATGAAGCCGAGCGCCAGGGCGGTGAGCGCGAACCCGTCGCCGAGCGACAGGTCGAACGCCTCGCCGAAGTTGCCGGCGAACGCCTTGGACGCGCTGGACGCCGAGGTGAGCCCGGAGCACATCACCGCGAAGGTGACCATGAACGTCAGGAAGTGCACCCCGAACGCCTTGTGCGTGTAGAGCGCGGCCCCGGCGGCCCGCGGATACTTGGTGACCAGCTCCAGATAGCTGAACGCGGTGAGCAGCGCGACGACGAAGGCCAGCAGGAACGGCAGCCACACCGCGCCGCCGACCTCGTTCGCCACCTTGCCGGTGAGCGCGTACACCCCGGTGCCGAGAATGTCGCCGATGACGAACAGCAGCAGAAGTGCCGGGCCGATGACCCGGTTGAGTGCCGGCTGCTCAGGCTCCCGTGCCGCCACGTCCGCCATGAGGGGCTCCTCAGAAAGGTCCACTGCGGAACTGTGACGTTACCCGTACCTTGAGTGACATGCATATCGTGCTTGCCGCAAACCCCGAAACGGAGCAGCCGTGGGTGATCGACGCGGTCACCGACCTGGTCCGGCAGACGGGCGCCTCGGTCTCGGTGGTCGCGGTGGACGAGCTGGAGACCGAGCATCTCTCGCCGCTGCCGCGCAGCGTCTACACCGAACGGGCCGAGCATGCCGCGGAGGTCGCGGTCCGGCGGTTGGCCGAGGCCGGGATCGAGGCTTCGCGTACGGTCCTGCCGGGCCGCCCCGCGGAACAGATCATCCGGTTCGCCGGGGAGCAGAGCGCCGACCTGATCGTGGCCGGTTCGAGCGCCCGCCCGGTGGTGGCGCAGCGCCTGCTCGGCAGTGTGCCGCTGAAGCTCATCGAGAAGGCGGGACGCCCGGTGCTGGTGGTCACCCGCCCCGTGAACGAGTGACCACCAGCTCAGATCACGGAACCGCGGGGTAGTCGGTCATGAAGACCGGCTGGCCGACCTTCGTGGTGTCCGCGGCCTCGCCGACGCCGTTGACCACGTGGTCGATGATGCCGGCGCTCAGGTTGACGGTCATGATGTGGTGCAGTTTGACGCCCGGCGTCTGCGGAACCTCGAACCCGTTCTCGGTGTGGATCGACGGGTTGTTCTGGTTGAAGACGTAGACGCCTCCGCCGTACAGGTGATGGGTCTTGACCTTGGATCCGACCTTGTAGGCGGCGTAGCCCTCGACGTCTCCGTTCATCCAGTCGGCCTGCGTGGGCGGGTCGTAGGGGAGCTCGTTCTGGTAGAGGACGGTGGTGCCGCGCTCGCCGTTCCAGACGGTGTTGTACTTCTGGAAGTGCTCGACGAACAGGCCGGTCGCGGTCACGTCGTCGCCGTTGATGACGGCGCCGTAGCGGCCGGTGTTGGTCTTCCAGCGGTCGGTGTCGCCGTTCACGCCGTTGGTGAAGCCCTCGACACCGTGGTCGCCGCGCCACACCCAGGTGTGGTCGATCAGCACGTCGTCGCTGTTGACCTCGAGCGCGATGTTGGTCTTGCCGATGTGCGGGCCGCCGACGCGGAAGTAGACGTCGTTCAGCGTGGTCGGGTTGGCCGCGGAGCTGAAGTCGGGGCCGTGCTTCTGGCCGACCCGCAGCAGGACCGGGGACTCCTTGGTTCCGGCGTCGATGGTGACACCGGCGATGATCACGCCGGGCACGCCGGCGACGTCGATCGGGACGGAGCCGTTGACGGCGGTCAGGGTGGCGTGGCCGATGCCGAGGACCACGGTGTTCGGGCGGCGCACCTCGATGCTGCGGGCGATGTCGTAGACGCCCGGGGTGAGCAGCAGGTGCTTGCCCAGCGCCAGAGCCAGGTTGATCTTCGTGACGGAGTCACCCGGCTTCGCGACGTAGAAGTCGGACAGCGGCAGGGTGCGGCCCGCGGTGTCCGGCCAGGAGACGCCGCTGGTGTTGCGCTTGGCGGCCGGCACCCGTACCTGGTACTTGCCCTTGGCGTCCACGAAGAGGTACGGCTTCTCGCGGCTGACCGGGGTGGTGTCCAGGGTGGTGTAGGGCGGGTTCGGGAACGCCGACTCGTCCGGCGCGCCCTTCACCCCGGCGAAGACCTGGTTCCAGACGGCGTTGGACCAGCTCGCCACCTCGCTGTTGCGGGTGAGCCACTGCTGCTGCGAGCCGTTGGTGGTGGACGGCAGCTTGGAGTCGGCGATGAAGCCGCCGGAGGCGTACTGCGGGCCGGCGGTGCAGTAGTCCATCAGCGACAGGGTGCCGCCGTTGAACTGCATACGGCGCAGCGAGACGGCCTGGGAGACGGCCCAGAAGTTGGCGGTCTGCCGGCAGCCGTCCTGGCCCGTGCCGTTGATGTTGACGGTCAGGTTGGACAGGGTGCGCCAGAAGTTGACCAGCGCGATGCAGTTGGGGTTGGCCGGGTCGGAGCCGAGGCAGCGGTTGTACGCCTCCACCTTGCCGTTGATCACCACGTCGCCCGGGTTGGCCCCGAGACCGGTGATCTCCGTGTAGTAGCCGACCTTGATCTGGAGCGGCTTCTCGGCGGTGCCGTAGGTGCCCGGCTTGAACAGGTAGGCGTAGCGTGCCGTACCCATCTCGTTGTCGACCTGCTTGGTGTAGGTGGCGTCCAGGGTGGCCTGGATGTCGCTCACCGGCATGCTCGGGTCGAAGATCGTGACGTTGGTGCCGAAGCCCGGTGTGCCGGAGCCGTGTGCCGATGCCGGCGAGCCCGGCATGGCGGCGAGTGAGAGCCCGAGGGCGAGGGCCCCCACCGCGGCGCGGCGGAGCGGGCGGATTCTCGTCATGCGGAGGGGTTCCTTCCGAAACAAGATCGCAATGATGCCCGTCACAGAACAACCCCCGATCACCCCTGTCAAGGGAAGCACTCCGACATGCAGTGCAAATCTGGTCGAGACGGTCAGGTTCCGGAACCAAACTGACCGAAAAGCCGGTCGGAACCGCTCCCGGAAGCGGTTACGGAAGGGCCTCCGCGAAGACGACGATGTTGCTGCGGTAGCTGCCCCGGCCCCTGTCGAACGCCCCACCACAGGTGATCAGGCGCAGTCCCGGACGGTCCAGGGAGGCGTACACCTGATGGCTCGGGAAGTCCCGCTTCGGATAGGCGGCCACCTTCGTCACGGTGAAGCGGGCCACCGAGCCGTCGGTACGGCGTACCGAGATGATGTCGCCCGGCCGGGTGTCGCCCAGCCGGTGAAAGACCGCGGGCCCGTCCCGTGCCGTGTCCACGTGCCCGGCCAGCACCGACGCTCCCACCTCGCCCGGCGTGGGGGAGTGGCGGTACCAGCCGGCCGGGGCGTCACCGCGCAGCGGCGGCACCTCCAGGGTGCCGTCATCCTGGAGGCCGAGCGTCATGAGTTCGGTGTCGACATCGATGGACGGGATCTCCAGGCGCACCGGCACGGACCGCTTCATCCCCTTCCCCTTCCCCTTCCGCCCGCCCGCGGCCGAGGCGGACGGGGCGGGGGACGAGGCCGGTACCGACGGCGCGAGGTGAGAGGCCGGCGCGGCGGGTGGGCTGATGGCGGCCCCGGCCGCGAGGGACGGCGGAACCGGCCCGGTGTCCTCGGTGCGCAGTCCGAGCGTGACGGTCGCGGTTCCGAGCACCGCCAGCACGGCGGCGAAGGCCGCCGCGCGACGGTCATGGATGCGGGGCACGGCGCGCTTATCGGTGGTTCGGGCGCCGCATGCTGTACGCCCCGGCGCCGGCCGCCACCACCAGGAGGAACACGCCCGTCACCAGCAACGCGAGGCGTCTGCCGTCGACGAGGCCGCCACCGCCCGTGTCGACCCCACCGGAGGGTGTCGGCTTCGGTTCGGCGGTGACCTCGGGCGATTCGGTCGAGCCGGATCCGCCGGCGCCGGGCGGCACTGATCCGTTTCCACCGCCGGACGGCCCGGGGTCCGCGCCGCCGGGCTGCGAGCCGCTCGGATGCGGCTCGTTCGGGATCGTCCCGCTCGGGATCGGCCCGCTCGGCGCCGGCCCACCCGGGTCCGACGCTCCCGGATCCGGAGACGCCGGCGGGGCGGACGACGCGGGCCCGGCGGCCGGCGGCCGGTCGCCGGCCCGGTTCGCGCAGTACGCCAGCACGGAGAAGAGCAGGATCAACGCGAGCAGCAGTCCGGCACCGATCGCGACGGCCCGGTTGTTCTGCCACGGTCTCGACCGGCGGTGCGCCGGGGAGCTGCTGGGGTCGGACATGAGGTCCTTCCGGGAGGCCAGGGTGGGCGCCACGCTAGTGGTCCTCTTCCCTGTTCCGCAGCTTTCTATCCGTGATCGGTCACTTCGGACGGTTCGAGCTCCCCGCCGTCATCGGTTCGTCTCGGATCTCTGCCCGGTGCGGCTCAGAGCAGCAGGTAGGCGGCGAGGGCCAGCACGATGGCGGTGACCACGGCGAGGGCCGCGGCCAGGGCCACCCGGAGATGCTCCGGGCCGGACGTGGCGGCCTGCGGTTCGGGCGTCCTCGGGACGTAGGCGCGCCGCTCGGGGACCGCGTCGACCGGCTGCATGGCGTACGGCGCGGCCGGCACCTCGGGGTGCGGCGCGGGGGAGGCCGGGCGGGACTCGGAGAGCAGCGGCAGCCCGCCCTGTTGCGCGGAGGCCGGCCGGGCGGCGTAGAGCGGCGCGTCCTCCGGATCGGCGGGGGCCGGCGTGTGCGGGCCGGGCGCCGGGGGCCCGGTCGGCGGCACCGGCGGGAAGAAGCCGTTCGGCGGTGGCGTCGGGGTGCCGCCGGGCTGGACATGATCGGTCCACTTCCCGCCGTCCCACCAGCGCTGGGCCGGTAGACCGCTCGGATCGGCGTACCATCCGGCGGGCTGAGACATGGGCGTGCTCCTTCGCTGGCCTGGGGCGGGGCTGATCCCTCCGATCGGCCGCGGACCCCCGGGCCTGAGGGGTTCCCGCCCGCCGGGGCTGACCGGCGGGCGGGGGCCCGGTTCAGGAGCGGGTGATGAGCAGGTTGTCGACGGCGGCCTCGACGAGCGAGGCGGTGCCCGCGTCGGCGGCCTCCACCCGGATCCGGATGTTCTGCCCGGCGTACGCGGACAGGTTGGCGGTCGCCGTGGTCCACGCCGCGGCCTTGTTCGCGGCGCTCGCCGTCTGGGTGAGCACGGTCGTGGTGGTGGTGCCGGAGACGACCTGGACGCGCAGGTAGTCGGCGCTCGTCGCGTTGTTGAGGTGGGCCAGGTACCAGGACAGGCTCAGCGTCAGCGTGCCGGTCGGCAGCGTGATCTGCGGGGAGACGATGCTCGTCACACCGCCGTCGAGGTCGTTGGCGCCGGCGCTGGCTCCGGCGGTGGCGCCGGTGATCAGGGCGTAGCTGCCGCCGTCCGCCGCGTCGAGCTGGGTGGCGACGCCGGAGCTGCTGGTGGCGGCCGGGTTGCCGCGTTCCAGCCGGCCGGAGGTGGCGGTGTCGGCCGTGCCGGCGGCCCAACCGGTCGCGGTCTCCAGGCCGTCGGACCAGACGGTGGTCCCGGGCGGCGGTTCGGTTCCGCCGCCGTCGGCGAGGGTCCAGACGGCGTACGCGATGGCGTCGCTGTTGCGGTTCAGCGCCGTGTCGCTGATGTTCGACGTGGTGTCGCAGGAGGCGTGGTAACAGGGGTCGAACCGGCTCGCCGTACCGCCCCAGAGCTGGACCTGGGCGCTGGTCTTGGTGCCTTCGGCGCCGGTGAAGATGCCGCCCGCCGGGATGCCGTTGGCGATGAACGGGCCGTAGTCGCTGCGGCCGTCGAAGTCGGTGCCCCGGGTGGGCACGCCGATCGAGCTGAAGTAGGCGGCCAGGGTCGCCTCGATCTGCGCCGATCCGGCCGGGCCGGGGCCGGAGCCGGTGCCGTCGGAGTTGTCGCCGTCGTAGAGGAAGTAGCCCGGGTTCGGCGACCCGATCATGTCGAAGTTCAGGTAGCCGGTGATCGACGACCGCTGTGCGCTGGTGAGCGAGTTGACGTAGTGGGTCGAACCGCGCAGACCCAGCTCCTCCGCGCCCCACCAGGCGAAACGCAGATGCCGGTCCGGCTGGAAGCCGGATCGGGAGACCTGGAGGGCGACCTCGAGGATGCCGGCCGAGCCGGACCCGTTGTCGTTGATGCCCGGGCCGGCCGTGACGCTGTCCAGGTGGCCGCCGATCATCAGGGTGTCGCTGGTGTCGCCGCCCGGCCAGTCGGCGATCAGGTTGTAGCCGGTCGCGCCGTTGTACGTGAACGACTGCTGGGTGGTGGTGAAGCCGGCCGCGTCGAGCAGGTTCTTCACGTACGTGACCGAGGCCAGATATCCGGGGCGGCCGTGCGCCCGGTTGCCGCCGTTGGCGGTCGCGATGCTCTGGAACTGGCTGAGATGGGCCTTCACGTTCGCGACCGCAATGTCCGGGGCGGCCGCGGCCTGGGCTGGGGTGGTGATGGCGACGGCGAGACCGGCTGTCAGGGCGGCCACACCGATGAGGGGTATTGCTCGCACGAGTTCTCCTCTGCGGGCTCTGGAATCTGGGGTGGCCCGAGCATCGCAGAGGAGAACGCCCGGGCCCTCATATCAATCGATACCTATCAGGGGCCGGGCGTCCAGTGTGGTGTCACCGTACGGCGTTGCGCTTCGCCGCCTGGATCTGCTCGTAGACCCGGGTACGCAACTGGATGAACCGGGGATCGGCCCGGGTGGTCAGCTGGTTCCGTTCGGCCGGCAGGTCGATGGCCAGCTCCTCCTGCACGACGGTCGGCGACGAGGACAGCATCACCACACGCTGTCCGAGGTAGACCGACTCGTCGATGTCGTGGGTGACGAACAGGATCGTCACGCCGAGCCGCTTCCACAACTCGCGGACCAGGTCCTCCAGATCGGCGCGGGTCTGCGCGTCGACGGCCGCGAACGGCTCGTCCATGAGCAGCGTCTGCGGCTCGTAGGCGATCGCGCGGGCGATCGCGACCCGCTGCTGCATGCCGCCGGACAGCTGCCACGGGTAGGCCGAGGCCGTACCGGTAAGTCCTACCGCATCCAGTGACTGCTCCACCAATTGCTTGCGTCGGGCCCGCCCGACTCCTTTTTGCTTGAGCGGCAGTTCCACGTTGCCCAGCACGCTCATCCAGGGGAACAGGCTGCGCCCGTACTCCTGGAAGACGACGGCCATGCCCTTGGGCGGCCCGTCGACCTTCCGGCCGTCGACCCGAACGTCCCCGGAGGTGGGGTCGAGCAGGCCGGAGACACACCGCAGCAGAGTCGTCTTGCCGCAGCCGGACGGCCCGACCAGACAGACCAGGTCACCGTTGTCGACGGTGAACGTGAGGTCGCGGAGCGCCTCCACCTCCCGGCTTCCGGACCGGTAGACCTTGCGCAGTCCCTTCACCTCGAGCATCGTCGCTCCTCCCTCAGCTCTGGCGCTGCGCCGCGCGCAGGCCCTCGTACCACCGCAGCGCCCGCCGCTCGGCGAGCCGGAACAGCAGCGACAGCACGAAGCCGAGCAGGCCGAGCAGGATGATCCCGCTCCACATCTCCGGAATCGCGAAGCTGCGCTGGAACTGCACGATGGTGAAACCGAGGCCGTTGCTGGCCGCGAACATCTCGCTGATCACCATCAGGATGATCGCGATGGACAGCGCCTGGCGCAGCCCGGCCGCGACCTGCGGGCCCGCCGACGGCAGGATCACCCTGGTGATGCGGGCGGCGCCGGTCACCCCGTACGAGCGGGCGGTCTCCAGCACCACGCTGTCCACCGCGCGGACACCCTCCACCGTGTTGAGCAGGACCGGCCAGACGCATCCGAAGACGATGACGATCACCTTCATGGCGTCGCCGATGCCCGCGAACAGCATGATGACCGGCACCAGCACCGGCGGCGGGATGGCCCGGAAGAACTCCAGGACCGGCTCCACCGCGGCACGCAGGGTCCGGTTCATGCCGATCGCCACACCGGCGCCCACCCCGACGAGGGCGGCCAGCAGATATCCGGCGAACAGCCGCAGCAGGCTGGGCAGCACGTCGGCCTGGATCCGGTCGAGGCTCCAGGTGTCCCCGAAGGCGACCAGGATCTTCCGCAGCGGCGGCGCGTAGAAGTTCTCGCTGCCGGCGCTGAGGAAGTACCAGGAGGCGAAGAGCCCGGCCGGAAGGGCGACGGCGAGCAGGATCTTCTTGACCGTGTTCATCAGATGGCCACCTCACCCCGTACGGACTGGTGCCAGGCGAGCAGGCGGCGCTCGCCGGTACGGGCCAGCAGGTTGATGATCACGCCGAGCAGGCCGGTGACGACGATCAGGGCGTACATGGTGGGAACGGCCTCGGAGGCCTGCGCCACGGCGATCTCCTTGCCCAGGCCGGGCGAGCCGATCACCAGCTCGGCCGTGATCGCCAGGACCAGCGCCACCGAGGCGGCGAGCCGGACACCGGTGAACACGTAGGGCAGGGCGGTCGGCCAGAGCACGTGCCGGACCCGGCCCCACGCGGAGAACCGGAAGCTGCGGGCGGTCTCGAAGGCGACCGGGTCGACGTCGGCCACCCCGTACAGGACCTGGACCAGCACCTGCCAGAAGGCGGCGTAGCAGACCAGCAGGAGGGTGGAGCCGAGTTCGGTGCCGTACATCAGCACGGCGAGCGGGATCAGCGCCACCGAGGGAATCGGCCGCAGGAACTCGATCGTCGAGGCGGTCAGCGCCCGCAGCACCGGGATCGAGCCGATCACGATGCCGGCGAACACGGCGGCGCCGACCGCGATCGCGAGACCCAGCGACCAGGCGAGCAGCGTGTCGGTCAGCGCGGTCCAGAACGCCGGGGTGCCGGCCTCGTCGGCGAGCGCGGCCGCGATCCGGCTGGCCGGCGGAAGGTACCGGTCGTCCACCACTCCCAGCCGCGGCGCCAGTTCGATGACGAGAAGCAGCCCGGCCAGGCCGGCAGCACCCAGAAGGGCGGTGCTGCCGGGGCGGGCCGGGTCAGCGCGACGAGCGGACGTCAAGGGAGGAGCTTCTCCAGGTCGGGGGTGCCGGTGAAGATGCCGTCCTCGGCGCCCAGGGTGGCGAGGGTCTGCACGGACGGCTCGTTGATCTGGGTCGGCCACTTCGGCAGCACCATCGAGGCGCGGAGCTTCTCGTCGATCTTGGTGTAGCTGCCCAGCACGTTGCGGACCTCGTCCGGGTGGGCGTCGGCGTAGGTCAGCGACTCGTTGATCGCGTCGGTGAAGCGCTTGACCAGGTCGGCGTCCTTCTCGATGAGCTGCGTCGAGGCGAAGTACGCGGCCACGGTCAGGTTCGGGGCGGTGTCCACGAACGTCGAGGCGACCTCACGGCCACCCGCCGCCTTGATGGTGGACAACTGCGGCTCGACCACCCACGCGGCGTCGACCTGACCGTCCTGGAGGGCGGCCGGCATGTTCGGGAACGGCATCTCGACGAAGTTCAGGTTCTTCTTGTCGCCGCCGGCCTTGCGGACCGACTCGCGGGTCACGGTGTCACCGATGTTCTTCAGGGTGTTCACCGAGATCTTCTTGCCGACCAGGTCCTTGGCGGTCTTGATCGGACTGTCGCCCTTGACCACGACGGCGCCGAAGTCCTTGCCGGCCTCACCGGTCGACGCGACGCCCGCGGCGACGGTCTTGACCGGCACGCTCTTGGTCTGGGCGATCAGCAGCGAGGTGAAGTTCGAGAAGCCGAACTGGAACTGACCGCTGACCACACCCGGGACGATCGCCGCGCCGCCCTGACCGCTCTCCAGGGTGAGCTCGATGTTCCGGCTCTTGAAGAAGCCCTTCTCCTTGCCCAGGAAGATCGGGGCCACGTCGACGATGGGGATGACACCGACCTTCACCTGGTCGACACCCTCGGCGTCGGTCGTGCCGCCGGAATCGCCGGAGGAGGTGCCGCAGGCCGCCAGGGCGCCGGCGAGGACAGCCGCCGTGAGCCCCGAGAGAAGTCGCCTCATATTTACTCCTTCGAAATGTGTGCGCATGACGAACGTGAGTTCTCATGAAGAACGCTAGGATGTGCCCCGTGTCACGTCAACGACTCAGTTCGATCAACTGATGCCGCGCGAACCGTACTACGTTCAATCGCTGGAGCGGGGGCTCGCGGTCATACGTGCGTTCGATTCCCGCAACCCCGAACTCACGCTCAGTGACGTGGCTCGGGCCTGCGGTCTCACCCGCGCGGCCGCGCGCCGATTCCTGCTCACCCTCACCGATCTCGGGTACGTACGCACCGACGGCCGACTGTTTTCGCTGGCCCCACGGGTCCTCGAACTCGGCTACTCGTACCTGTCGAGCCTCTCCCTGCCGGAGGTCGCCGAGCCCCATCTGGAGCGTCTGGTGGCCGAGGTCCGGGAGTCGTCCTCCATGTCGGTGCTCGACGGTGACGACATCGTCTATGTCGCCCGTGTCCCGACAAGTAGGATCATGCGGGTCGCGATCAACGTCGGCACCCGATTCCCGGCATACGCGACGTCCATGGGACGGGTCATGCTGGCCGCCCTGCCGGAGCCCGAGCTCGACGCCTACCTCGCCCGGGCGAAGCTGGAACCGCTCACCGACCGGACCATCCACACCCCCGAGGCGCTGCGTGCCGAATTGCGGCAGGTCCGTCTCCAGGGCCACTCGATCGTCGATCAGGAGCTGGAGGAGGGACTGCGGGCCATCGCGGCGCCGATCCGGGACCGCGGCGGAGCCGCCACCGGCGCCGTGAACGTCTCGGTGCACGCCGCCCGCGCCACCGTCGAGGACATCCGCGAGCGCCTCCTGCCGCCCCTGCTCGCCGCCGCCCGTGCCATCGAGGCGGACCTGCGGGTCGCGTCACCACGGCGGACCGTCACCTGAGCCGCCGGGCCACGATGACGGCGGGGCGGTGCGGGTAGGTCCGACCGGCCCGCCGACCGTGGACCTGCGCGACTCAGTTTCCCGGTGCGGCGACCGAAGGTCTGACCGTGCCGAGACTTCCATATCCCCCGTGGTGGCGCACCTGGCTCATCTGCGGCCTGGTCGCGGCCGTGATCTATGTCCTGCTGCCCTACGGGTGGGCGGCGGTGGCCCTTGCCACCCTGTACTCGGCCGGCTCCTGCGCCGTGATGCTGGCCGGCGCCCGCCGCCACCGTCCGGCCGACGCCGCCTACTGGAGGGTGTTCGCCGCCGGCGTCGCCGTTTGGGTTCTCAGCGACATCGTCTACGCCGTCGACCTGCTGGAGTTCGGCGGCCCGCACTACCCGTCGTGGGCCGACGCCTTCTATCTCAGCGCGTACCCGCTGCTGACGGTCGGGCTGTTCCGGCTGGCCCGGCAGCGCGGCCCGATCTGGTCCGGCAACCTGATCGACTCGGCGATCATCGCCGTCGGTCTGGGCATCGTCTACTGGACCTTCCTGATCGAGCCGATCCTCACCGACACCACCACCCCGCCGCTGATCCGCGCGGTGACCGCCGGCTACCCGACCGCGGGCGTGCTGCTGATCGCGGTGATCGTCCCGATCCTGCTGCGCCGGGGCCGGCGCAGCCCGAGCCTGTGGCTGCTCACCGCGGGCAGCGCCGTCACCCTGGCCGCGAACGTCGTCTACACGCTGCTGCCGGAGGTCCTCATCGACGGCAGCCGGTTCCTGTACGCCGGTTACCTTCTCGCCTACGCCTGCTGGGCCGCCGCGGCCGCGCACCCGTCGATGGCGCGGCCGGTCACCGGTGACCAGGACACCCTGGGCCGCAGCCGTCTGCTGGTGCTCACCGCCTCCACCCTGCTGGTCCCGGCCGTCCTGCTGATCCAGGGCGAGCGCGGCGCCGGGCGACTCAGCTGGGCCGCCGTCGCGGTCGGGTCGATGACTCTGTTCGTGCTCGTCGCCACCCGGATGGGCGGCTACATCTCCCGTGTCGACAGCCAGGCACGTCAACTGCGCGACCTGGCGATGTGCGACGACCTGACCGGACTGCCCAACCGCCGGGACTTCGAGCAGCGGGCCGCCGCCGCGGTGGCGGCCGCGTCCTGCCACGTGCTGATGATCGACCTGGCCGGGTTCAAACACGTCAACGACCGTCTCGGCCGGGTGACCGGGGATCAGGCCCTGATCGCGGTGGCCGCTCTGCTGCGCGAAGGCGTCCGCGACGGCGACGTGGTCGCCCGGATGGGCGCCGACGAGTTCGCCGTCCTGGTGTGCCGGACGCTGCCCGGCGACGGCCCGGCGGTCGCCGGGCGACTGCTCGGCCTGCTGCGGCAGCCGGTCCACGCCGGCGAGCACGAGCTGCTGCTCAACGCCCGCATCGGCGTCGCCTCCCCGGACGGCGCCGGCTGCGGCGCGGCCGAACTCGTCCGCCGGGCGGACACCGCCCGCTACGCCGCCAAGGCCGGCGGCGGACAGTTCGTCGAATACACCCCCGCGCTGGACGAACGCGCCGAGGCGACCGAGCGACTCGGCGCCGACCTGCGGCACAGCCTCGACAACGGCGACTTCCGCGTCGTCTACCAGCCCATCGTCGACCTCCGCGACGGCGCCACGGTCGCCGTCGAAGCGCTGGTGCGCTGGGACCACCCGGTACGCGGGCCGGTCAGCCCGATGGCGTTCATCCCGGCCGCCGAGGACAACGGGCTGATCGTCGAACTGGGCGCCTGGGTCATGCGGACCGCCTGCCGGCAGCTCGCCACCTGGCGCCGGAACCTCGGTGCCGCCGCCCCGCTTTATCTCAGCGTCAACGTCTCGGCCCGGCAGCTCAGCGAGCCCGGCTTTCCCGAGGTGGTCGCCGGTATCCTCGCCGAGACCGGCATCGAGCCGGCCGGCCTGCTGGCCGAGGTCACCGAGACCGCCATCTTCGGTGGGGGCGCCACCGTCGAGGCCGTCGAGGCGCTGCACCGGGCCGGCGTACGGATCGCTCTCGACGACTTCGGCACCGGCCACTCGTCGCTCGGCCTCCTGCGTACCGTGCCGGTCGATGTCCTGAAAGTCGACAAGTCGTTCGTCGACGAGATCATCGAGCCGGGCCGCCGCGCGGTCATCGTCGACGCCCTCATCCATGTGTGCGAAGGCCTGGACCTGCACGCCGTGGCGGAGGGCGTGGAGACCGCGGAACAGGCCGACTACCTGCGCGATCTCGGCTACCGGTACGCGCAGGGCTACCACTTCGGCCGCCCGGTCCCGGACCCGCTCACCCCGAAAGCGGTCACCGCCGTCTGACAGTCGTTCTGTTCGGCTGGCCGTGGGTGCTGTTCGAACGCGTGTCGAACAGCACCCACGACCAGCCGGGCCGCGGGCCGCTCTCCCGTCACGCCGCCGCGACGACGGCGGCGCCCACGAACACCACCTGCATGGCCGTGCGCAGCGGCAGTGGCGTGACCGGGCGCCCGCCCAGGGTCAGCCCGCGCCGTGCCGCCGACACGTTCGCCGGGAACATCGCGGACATCAGCAGCACCAGTCCCACCGCCGCGTAGGGCGCCAACGGCGGGAACAACAGGGCGACGGCGGCGATCAGCTCCAGCACGCCGGTGAGCGTGACCAGAAGGTCCGGCCGGGGGAGGGCGGGTGGCACCATCGCGATCAGCTCGGCCCGCCAGGCCGGCGGCCGGAAGTGCGGCAGCGCCGTGCACACCAGCATCAGCGCGAGACCGCCGCGCACCGCCGGTTGCCAGCCGTCGAGGGAGTCCACACCGGCCAGTCCGAGCAGACGGAGCAGGGCGGAACCGGCGATCAGAACGACGAACGGAACCATGATCATCACCTTTCCAGTGGCAAGTTTCCACTGGAAAGATAACGTGGTGCTCCAAATTTTTCCAGTGGAAAGATAGGCTGCCGGTATGGAACACGGCACCTACCACCACGGCAACCTGCGCCGCGTCATGCTCGACGCCGCGCTCCAGGCCATCGGCGAGTCCGGCCCCACCGGCTGGAGCCTGCGGGAGCTGGCCCGCCGCGCCGGGGTGTCGCACACCGCCCCGGCGCACCACTTCGGCGACAAGACCGGCCTGCTCACCGCTGTCGCCGCCGAGGGCTTCGACCTGTTCGCCACGGCGCTGGAAGCGGCCGGCGGCGACTTCTTCGAGGTCGGCGTGGCCTACGTCCGTTTCGCTGTCCGGCATCGGTCGTACTTCCAGGTGATGTTCCGTCCCGAGCTGTACCGTCCCGCTGACCCGGCGGTCGCCCCCGCCCGGGCCCGCGCCGGCGCCGTCCTCGCCGGCGGCGGCCGCACCCTCTCCCCGGACCCGGCTCGCGACCGGGTGGCCACGGTGGCGGCCTGGTCCACCGCCCACGGCTTCGCCGAACTCTGGCTCAGCGGCGCCCTCGCCGACGCCGCCGAGACCGATCCCGAGACGTACGCCCGCGACATCCTCGCCCTGACCTTCGGCCACCTCCGCCGGGGAGGCGGCTCGGAGTCACTCGACCGTTCCGTGGGCGTGGGCGACACGCCGGAGCACTTCGATGACGGAAATATCCCTTAAGTCGGATTTACACTGGCTAACACCTTTGCGTGGAGGCTCCCGACCCAACGCTGACTCGGTTCAGTTCGCCCCACGGATTTCCGGGGGATCTCGCGGTGATCCCGGCCCATCAGAAGTCGGCTCATGCCGCGCGGAGATCCTCCGGGCGGTCGATCCCTTTGTGAGTCAGTCGTGGGGCAAAGCCACAGGGAAGTACGCGAGATAATCCGCCGTGAGGTGCTGCGGCGGCTCACGCTGCATCCATTCGTTCCGGTTGTCTCGTTGCGCGAGGCGTTCGACACGCCGTACCGCGAGTATCGGCACACCGGCCGCCCTCTGCTGGACGGCGGAAACCTGGACGAAAATGGTGATCCACTGCCGAGCGCCACCGCGGTGCAACTCATCGCGGCGGCGGTCAAAGCGGTCAACTACCGGGAGCTGCAGAGCATTTTCAAGAAGAAGAGGGACCGTACGGAGTTCTACCTCTGCTACACGCGGATCGTCGCGGAGGACGACCGTTTCCAGCACCTTCGGGCGCTGCTGGAGACGTACGGACCGAACTGCCGCGACGTCATCCTCCTCATCGGCGCCGCCGGCGTGGACTACCGGCAGGCCGCCGTTCTCGCCAAGCACCAAGGCCTCAACTACGCGGCCATCGCACACCTGATCAAACGGGCGAGGAAAGGGCAACTCGTCGCTGCTACCGGGAGGGCCGGCTCGTGAAGATGAACAGCGAAACCGTATTCGAGTGCGGACATGAGCACCCGCAGCGTACGGATGGATTCTCCGGGTTCGAGGACGGTTTGGTCGCGCACGAGGCGGGCCACGTCCTGTACCGGCACGGCGAGTACGGAACCGCGCTGAAATGCATGGAATTCGCGATGGACCGCGGCATCGTCTGGGCCGACGACGACGTCGCGGTGATAGCGGAGACGGTCGGGCGCAACGGTGACGATGACGTTTCCTGCCTCGGCGAAGCCGTCACCCGGCAACCGGCCCGGTCCGGCGCGGGCCCCCGCGTCACGATCGCACTGCTCGCCGCCGCGGCCCTGGCCGGAATCTTCGTTCTCGGCTCCGAGATCGGGGACGGTCCGGCCGAGCGCCCGACCGCGCCGGGGACCGAACGACTCGACGCCCTGGTCCTGCTGCCCGCGCCCGACGCCTCGCCGCAGCGGGTCACGATGGTGCGGGTCCGCCCCTCCGCCGCGAAGTTCTCCCCGGCCCCGCGGCCCGCCGGCCGGCCCGCCGAGCGCGAGCCGATGGACGGTACGGCGGTGATGCTCCGCGGACCGAACCGGAAGGGCGGCATCAGCACCGCCTTCGTGCCCCGCGAACGCGGGACGAAGGCGAACGAGTCGCGCATGCGCTGGCCGCGGGTGTCCTCCTCCCGCCTCGTCACCACCCTGCAGTCGGCGGCCGATGCGGCATGCCTCTGGGAGTTCCACACCGACGACGGCCCGCAGCCGGAGTACCGGAGCTCGGCGATCGCCGTCGAACCCGGCACGGCGAAGAGGATCGAGGTGCCGTTGAGCCAGTCGCCGAATCTGACAGCGGTGGCCAAGACGGACGCCTCCGAGGGCGGCTGCCTCATGGTCGACCCGAGATTCGAGAAGGATCGCCAGAAGGACGGGTCACGGCCACGCCCGCTGTCGACGGCCGAGGACCGCTGGCGTCCCAGCACACCCCCGGCCGCCTCCTCCACGCCGCGGGCGAGCGCCCGGCACGAGAACCCGCCCACGGACGACGAGGAGCGGGACGGGAACTAGTTCTCCGGCAGCCACTTCTCCCAGACGGCACGGTTGGCGTCGGCCCACTTGCGGGCCGCCACCTCGGCGGAGAGGCCGTTCTGGGTCATGTCCTTGGCGACCTCGTTCTGGTCGTCGTTGGTCCACGTCCAGTTCTTCAGGAAGGTGGCCGCCGGGCTGCCCGAGTCGACGAACGACTTGCGGGCGATCTTGTCCAGGTCGTACGGCTGGTAGTCGCAGGCCACCTTCTCCTCGTCGGCGTCGCAGCCGGGCGTGTAGTTGGGCAGCGGCACGCGTACCAGCTTGACGTCCGACAGCAGCCACTGCGGCTCGTAGAAGTAGCCGAGCAGCGGCTTTCGGTCGGCCTGGGCCTTACGGAACGCGGCGATGAGTTTGTCCTCGCTGCCGGCGTACACCACCGTGTAGTCGAGTTCGAGATTCTCGATCAGCTTGGCGTCGTTGGTGACGAAGGACGGGTCGCCGGCCAGGAACTGGCCCTTGCCACCGGAGGCGCGAGTCTTGAACAGGTCGGCGTAGCCGTTGAGTTTGCGCCAGTCGGTGATGTCGGGGTAGGTCTTGACCATCCACGGCGGCACGTACCAGCCGATGACGCCCTTGTTGCCGGTGAGCCCCAGTTCGACCGCGACCTTCTGCCGGTCGATGTACTTCTTCTTCAGGTCGTCGTGTCCCCAGTTCTCCAGGATCACGTCGACGCTGCCGTCGACGAGGCCGGCCCAGGAGGCGGTCTCGCTCAGCTCGACGGTGCCGACCGTGCAGTTCAGCTCCTCCTCGAGGAGATAGCTGACGACGGCCACGTTCGCGGCGTACCCGGACCAGGGGTTGACCGCGATGTTCACGCTGCCGCAGCCGACCGGGTCGGGCACTCCGGGCGGCGGGGTGATCGCCGCCTCGGTGCCGGAGCAGCCGGCCAGGGCGGCGAGACCGAGCGCCGCGAACGCTCTCGCGAACCGGCGCCTCACCGGACCGACCCGGCCCGCTCGCGGCCCGCCCGTTTGGCGAGCACCTCCTCGGTGAGGGCCACCAGGACGTTCTTCACCGACTCCCGGTCGCGGGCGTCGCATTCCACCAGCGGTACGCCGTCGCCGACGCCGAGCGCGTCCCGTACTTCGGCGAGGTGGAACCGCTGGGCCCCGGTGAACCGGTTGACGCCGATGATGAACGGGATCTGGTGCTCCTCGAAGTAGTCGATCGCCGGGAAGGAGTCCTCGATCCGGCGGGTGTCGACCAGCACGATCGCGCCGAGCGCCCCGTCGACCAGGTCGTCCCAGAGGAAGGCGAACCGGTCCTGTCCGGGCGTGCCGAACAGGTAGAGCAGCAGCGCGTCGTCCAGAGTGATCCGGCCGAAGTCGAGGGCTACGGTGGTGGTGGTCTTGCCGGACACCGCGGAGGTGTCGTCGATGCCGATCGACTTCTCGGTCATCTCGGCTTCGGTGACCAGCGGCTCGATCTCGGAGATGGCCCCCACGAAGGTGGTCTTCCCGACGCCGAAGCCGCCGCTGATGACGATCTTGACAGCAACGGGGTGCGCTGCCGACGGCTCCCTAGAGCGCCCGGACACGGTCCCTGATCCTTTCGATCAAACTGGTGGAGAGCTCGCCGGGCTGGTCCTCGACGGAGAGGTAGCCCTGCGTGATCAGGTCGGCCACGATGACGCGGACGACGCCGAGCGGCGCACGGAGCGCCACCGACAGATCCGCGACCGACATCGGCGCCTGCGCGAGCTCGACGATGCGCCGCGACTCGAACCGCAGCGGCGCCGACAACGCCGCCGGGGCGGCGTGCAGCAGTGTCTCGATCCGCAGCCCGTCGTGCAGCGGCTGGGTCCGCCCGTTGGTGAGCATGAACGGGCGGATCACCGGATCCTCGTCCAGCCCACCCGAGTGCAGCCCGAACCCGGAGGACATGTCGCCCGGCTGCGACCCCGATCCGGGGGACGCGTCACTCGGGAACGGCCGATGGGAACCGGCGTACGGAATCTCCGACGGCCCGGTCATCGCGGCAGGTGCTGCCGGGACTCTGCGATCAGGGCCGGGGTGAGCAGATCGCCGAAGCGGTCGGCGAGCAGCGAGATCTCGTAGCCGACCAGGCCGAGATCGGATTCGCTGCCGGCCACGACGCCGAGGCAGCTGCCGCCGCGGATCACCGAGACCAGCAGGAAGCCCCGGTGCATCTCGATCATGATGAGTTTTAGGCCGTCGAAGTCGTACCGGCGGGAGGCGCTGCGGGCCAGGCTGGCCATGCTGGAGACGATGGCGGCCAGCTGGTCCGCCTCGGCCCGGTTCAGCCCGTCCGAGCTGGCGATCAGCAGCCCGTCGGAGGACACCGCAACGGCGTCGCGCACGCCGTCCGTCTGGTGGACGAAGTTGCCGAGCAGCCAATTGAACTGGTGCCGGTCCGCCGAGGTGTCAACGCTCATCATTCTTCTTTCCAGGTTGCTGCCGAGAGGCCATTTCTGCGTGCTTGTCATGACAGCCCCGCTTTTTCGGCGTTGCCGCGCTGGATGCCGCCGCGCAAGGCGTTGAGACGGTCCCGGACCGACTCCGGCGAATCCGCGATCGGTGCCGGCCTCTCGGCCGCAGCGGTGACCGGCTCGGCCTGCCGCGTCTGGTCGCGCTGCGTGCGGGGGATGCGCTTGCGCAGACCATTCACGGTACGGGGTGCGCTGTCACCACCGGCCGGTTCGTCCTGCACCACCACGTACTCGATGGTGGTGGACCGCAGCGGCCGGTCATCGGCGGCGACCGGCGCGGGTGGCAGCCGGAGCGGCTCGGACGGCCCCGAGGCCGGCGGCGCCGGGGCGGCCGGCTCGACCGTGGCGGTGGCGGTGACCTGCCGCGGAATCGGCGTGACCGGGCGGGACGGCGCGGGCGGCCGCGGGGCGGAGCCGACGGTCTGCGGGTCGGCGAGGATCTCGGTGGGCAGCATGATCCGCGCCGTCACCCCGGTCACCGGCGACGGCGTGAGCTGCACGTCGATGCCCATCTGGAGGGCGAGCCGGCCGACCACGTAGTGGCCCAGGAACCGGGCCGGAGCGGTGATGAAGTCGCCCTGGCCGCGCAGCCGCTCGTTGGCCCGGGCCAGGTCGGCCGGGGTCATGCCGATGCCCTGGTCGGTGATGGCGATGAGGTAGCCGTCGCCCATCCGCCGGCCGTGGATCTCCACGTCCACGTCGGGCGGGGAGAAGGCCAGGCCGTTCTCGATCAGCTCGGCCAGCATGTGCGCGATGCCGCTGACGGTGGAGCCGGCCACCAGGCTGTCGTCGACCCGGCGCAGGGTGACGCGGCGGTACTCCTCGACCTCGGAGACGGCGGCCCGGATCACGTCGGACACCTGCAGCGGCTCGGAGAGCTGCCGGGGGCTGGCCGCGCCGACCAGGACGAGCAGGCTCTCCGCGTTGCGGCGCATGCGGGTGGCCAGGTGGTCCAGCTCGAACAGGTTGGCCAGGCCGGTGGGGCTGGACTCCTCCCGTTCCAGCTTGGTGATGAAGCCGAGCTGGCGGCGCAGCAGGTTCTGGTTGCGGCGGCCCAGGTTGGCCAGCGACTCGGCGGTGGTGCGCCGCAGCACCGCCTGCTCGGTGGCCAGCGCGTACGCCGTGGCCTGCACCCGGTCGAAGGCGTCGGCCACCAGGCGGATCTCGCTGCTGGCGCCGCGCGGCACGACCACCGCCGGTGGTGGGTCGGTGTCGTCGCCGGCGGCCGCCCGCTGGACCGCCTCCGGCAGCTGTGTGCCGGCCAGCAGGTTCGCCTCGGAGGCCAGTACGGCGAGCGGGCGGGCCACCGAGCGGGACGCCACGGTGGCGAGCCAGATGGAGCCGGCCAGGCAGAGCAGCACGGCGCCGAGGAGCACGCCCATCCGTACGGTCGCGTCGTCCTCGAGGTCGGCGGCGCGTGCCGCGATGACCGAGCCGATGTGGTGTTCGAGCTGGAGCATGTCGTCGAGCACCGTGGTGTGCGCGGACCACCACGCCTGCGGGTTGACCTGGAGGTAGCGGCCGTCGCCGGACTTGAGGGCGACCTGTTCGAAGAAGGCGGCCTCGCGGGCGGCGCCGGTGTCGAGCATGTAGTCGCGGGCGGCCCGCTCGGTGTCGTTGGCGTACCGGTCGAAGGCGGTGAGGGCGGCGTCCTTGGTGGAGCTCATGGTGACGAACTGGAGGAACTCGCCGGACTTGAAGCCGCCGGCGGAGAAGACGCCGTTGAGGAAGGCCCGTTCCTGGGCGGTGGCCTCCTTGATGTCGCCGAGGGCCTCCAGGGCGGACGCGCCCCGGCGCAGTTCCTCGTCGCTGGTGCCGTCCAGGTCGAAGTCGAGGTGGCCGAGGTCGGCGATCCGTGCCGTGTAGAACGCGAAGGTGGCGCCGCGTTCGCCCGAGCCGGTGTCGGTGCCGGCCCGTACGCCGGTGAGGCCGTCGAGTTCCTGGAGCGCCGCGGCGACCCGGTCCTCCACGTCGCCGCCGTCGGCGATCAGGACTTCGAGCTGGTCGCGCCGTAGGTCGACGGCGTCGCGGGCGGGCAGCAGCTCGGCGCGGAAGCCGTCGTTGCCGCCGAGCAGGCCGGCGGTGAGGCCACGTTCGGTCTGGAGGTCCTGGACGAGCTCCTGGACGGCGAGGTCGATGGTGACGGCGCGGGCGGTGTCCGAGGCGGACCGGTAGTTGCCGACCTCGCCGACGGCGACGATGGTGAGCAGCACCAGGGTGGTCGCCACCGGTAGCGCGAGGGTACGCACCACCCGTTGGCGGATCGTCCCGCCGGCCCGCCGTGACCGCGCCCTCGTGTCGCCGGGGTGGGTGCTGGGGGCCGGCGTGCCCTCGCCGCCCGGCTCGGACTGCTCGGCGCCCTCAGCGTGGACGGACAAGCGATCAGCTCCTCTGCCGACCGCCGGCGCGGCGTGCTCACGGCCGGGCAGTCGATTCACTAGGGTCGATCAGTAAAGTTAGTTGTGCGAAGTGCGAGACGGCGCGGTGGAGTAGCGGTCGCCGGGAATCGACCTGATCTTCCGCGACCGCCGCAACAGAATCTTCTCTTCGTCCTTGATGGTCAACACCGCGGACCGAAATTTACGATGGTGCAACCTCGAAACCGGTTTTCGTCGTCACGCATCGTGTTATGGGAGCGCTATCAGTCACCGTCGGTGAATTCCTGCGCGGCGTCGAGAAGCCACTCGGCCAGATGCGCCGCGAAAGACGCACGCACCAGAATCGAGTACCCCGCCTCCCGCCGCCAGATCACCACCGGCGCATGAGCCATCGTGGTCTGTGCACAGTCACCCACCCGGAAGACGCGCGGATGCAGGTCCAGAGCGCAACCCATGGCCAGCAGGTCGAGCACCCGCGAGCCGCCCACCGCCACCGTGGTGCGCTGGGCCGAGACGTCCACCACGGACAGACCCGCGAGTTCCGTGGCACCGCCCGGCGGGCCGACCGTCAACCATTCGTCCGGACCGAGTTGGAGAACGCTCACATCGCCGGACGGCAGAACCGCCGGGAAGACCCGCACCGACAGCTGCGTCAGGAACGGCACCTCGGCCACCGTCACCGCGCCCCCGGTCGCGTCCGCCACCGCCGCCAACCGGTCGGCGGCGCCACCGAGAGGAGACCTCCGCTCAGCCATCGCGCCGGGCTCCTTCCGGGTCGTAGAGAACCGAACCGGTGACCGTCACCGGCGTCAGACCGTCGTCGAGGGTCGCCCACAACGTCCGGCCCAGCAGACCGCGGCCGCCGCGGACCAGGGCGAGCGCGAACGTCCGGCCCAGCGCGGCACTGTGGTACGACGAGGTCACATGCCCGAGAGCCGAGGTCTCGCCGGGGGCGGCCAGCAGGTGCGAACCCTCCGGCAGCAGGGTTCCGTCGTCGGGGAGCAGCCCGACGAGCTGCTTGCGGTCCGGGCGCGCGGTGTCCGTACGGGAGAAGGATCTGCGGCCGGTGAAATCGGCCTTCTTGCGCGAGACCGCCCAGCCCAGCCCCAGATCGTGCGGGGTGACCGTGCCGTCGGTGTCCTGGCCGATGATCGGGTAGCCCTTCTCCGCGCGGAGCACGTGCATCGCCTCGGTGCCGTAGGGCGTGATGCCGAACGGGGCGCCCGCCGCCAGCAGCGCCTCCCACAGCGTCACGGCGTCCCACCAGCTCACGTTGATCTCGTAGGCCAGCTCGCCGGAGAAACTGATCCGGCAGACCCGCGCGCTCAGGCCGGCGACCGTGGCGTCGCGCCACGTCATGAAGCCGAACCCGTCCCGGCTCACGTCGAGATCCGGCGCCAGCGCGCCCAGCACCTCCCGGGAACGCGGGCCGGCCAGCGCCACGGTGGCCCACTGCTCGGTCACCGACGTGCAGTGGACCCGCAGATGCGGCCACTCGGTCTGCAGCCACTCCTCCATCCAGTCGAGGACCGCTGCCGCGTTGCCGGTCGTCGTGGTGACCAGGAAATGCTCCCCGGCCAGGCGGATCACGGTGCCGTCGTCGAAGACCATGCCGTCCGGGCGGCACATCACGCCGTACCGGATCGCGCCGGGCGCCAGCGTGCTGATCATGTTGGTGTAGAGACGGTCCAGGAACAGCGCGGCGTCCGGGCCCCGCACGTCGATCTTGCCGAGTGTGGAGGCGTCCATCATCGCCACGCCCTCCCGGGCGGCCCGGCACTCGCGCAGCACCGCGGTGACCATGTCCTCGCCCGCACGCGGGTAGTACCAGGGCCGCTTCCACTGGCCGACGTTCTCGAACAGCGCGCCGTTCGCCTCGTGCCACGCGTGCAGGGCGGTGACCCGGACCGGATCGAACAGCATCCCCCGGTCCCGGCCGGCCAGCGCCGCGAACGTCACCGGCACGAACGGCGGCCGGAACGTCGTGCCGCCCAGCGCGCCGACCTCCACCCCGAGCAGCTCCGCGGTCACCCCGCTGGTCAGCGTCCCGGACGTCTTGCCCTGATCGTGCGCGGTCCCCGCGGTGGTGTACCGCTTCACGTGCTCGGCCGAGCGCATCCCGGTCCCGGTGGCCCGCGCCAGATCGGCCACGGTCACGTCCCGTTGCAGATCCACCCACTGCGCGGCCGGATCCCCGCCGGGCAGCGTCCAGACCGCGATCGGCGGCGTGCCCGCGGGCTCCGCCGGCTCCGGCAGCACCACCTCGCCGGCCACGAGACCGGCGGCCTCCGCGGCGCGCCTTCCGGCCGCGGCCCCCTGCTCCAGACAATCCCTCAGCGGGTACGCGCCCGAAGCCGCCCCGGCGACCTCCAGCGCCTGCCGGCAGCCCCCGTCCGGGCGGAAGGCGGCCAGCCCGGGGTCGTAGGCCAGACGCCCACCCGCCTGGCTGAACAGCGCGCCCACCGGATTCCAGCCGCCGGACACCAGCAGCAGGTCGGCCTCCAGCCGGCGCTCGGTCCCGCCGGGGGACCGCAACGTCACCGCCTCCACCCGATCCCGCCCCGCCACCGTGCCGACCACCCAGCCGGGCAGGACCTCGAACCCGTCCGCGCCGGGGCCACCGCCGGGCCGCAGATCGGCGATCGCGGCGATCTCCACACCGGCGGCGCGCAGATCCCGGGCCACGGCGTAGGCGCTGTCGTTGGTGGTCAGCACCACGGCACGGCGGCCGGGCAGCACCGCGTACCGGTTGACGTAGGTGCGGGCCGCCCCGGCCAGCATCACCCCCGGCCGGTCGTTGTCGGCGAACGCCAGCGACCGCTCGTACGCCCCGGTGGCGAGCACCACCCGGCGGGCCCGGATCCGCCAGATCCGCTCCCGGGCCCGGTGCGCCGGCAGCCCCGGCCGCCGCTGGACCGCCACCACGTAGTTGTCGTCGTAGTAGCCGAACGCCGTGGTCCGGGTCAGCAGCCGCGCCTCGGGGGCGGCCGCCAGGTCCGCCACCACCGCGTCCACCCAGTCCAGGTGCTCCCCGGAGCCGAGAAGGCCGCCGCCCGCCCGGATCTGGTCGTCGACCACGACGACCCGGGCCCCCGACGAGGCGGCCACCGCGGCGGCGGCCAGCCCGGCCGGCCCGGCCCCGACCACCAGGACGTCGCAGTGCGCGTGCACGGCGTCGTACCGGCCCGGATCGGGATCCCCGGCGAGCCGCCCCCGGCCGCGCAGACCGTGGGCCACCAGGCCGTCGTACAGCTCGACGGTGGTGGCCGTCAGCATCGGCTCCGGGAACGGCTCGTCGATCTGCACGATCGCGTTCGGCTCCTCGGCGCCGGCGGCGAAGATGCCGCGCGGGCGCCCGGTCCGGATGCCCGACGACACGCGGTGCACGCCGTTGGCCAGCAGCGCCGACGCGAGCGTGTCACCGCGGTGGCCCTCGTACTCCCGGCCGTCGAACAGGAACGCCGGCGAGCTGTCCCGGTCCACGAGCCCACCCCGGTCGAGCCGAAACGGCTGGCTCATGGCGTCACCTCCGCTTCGCTCCGGCGCCGCCATGAGTTCAAACCTGAGCCGACTGATTCGCTCGCAAGCTCGCTCATGGCAGCACCTCGTTGGTGACCGTGTCGCGGACCAGGGTGAACCAGCGACGGCAGCCGGCGCTGTGGCACCACCGCTCCCGGAACGGGCCCCTCGGGTTGTCGCGGAAGAACAGGTACCGGGCCCACTGCTCGTCGGAGAGCGCGTCCGGGTCGGCCGGATACGCCACCCCCGCCTGGCCGCCGTAGTGGAACTCGGACTCGTCACGTGGCCCGCACCAGGGGCAGGGCAGCAGCATCAAGATGGTTCCTCGCAGCTCAGTGGGCGACCGCGGCGGCGCCGTGCTCGTCGACGAGCGCTCCGGTGACGAAACGCTCCAGGCTGAACGGGGCGTTCAGCGGGTGGGGCTCGCCGTGCGCCACCGTGTGCGCGAAGCACCAGCCCACCCCGGGGGTGGCCTTGAACCCACCGGTGCCCCACCCGCAGTTCAGGTAGAGGCCGTCGACCGGAGACAACCCGACGATCGGGGAGGCGTCCGGGGTGACGTCCACGATCCCGGCCCAGGTGCGCAGCACGTGCGCCCGGGCGAAGAACGGGAACAGCTCCAGCGCCGCCGACATCTGCCGCTCGATGATGTGGAAGGCGCCGCGCTGGCCGTACCCGTTCCAGGTGTCGATGCCGGCGCCCATCACCAGTTCGCCCTTGTGCGCCTGGCTGACGTAGACGTGCACGGCGTTCGACATGACGACCGTCGGGTGCACCGGCTCCAGCAGCTCGGACACGAGCGCCTGCAACGGGTGGCTCTGCAACGGCAGGTCGATCCCGGCGGTCGCCGCCACCACCGAGGTGTGCCCGGCCGCGCTCAGCGCCACCCGGCCCGCCCCGATCGTGCCGCGGCTGGTGTGCACGCCGGTGACCCGGCCCCCGCTGATGCGAAGGCCGGTCACCTCGCAGTCCTGGATGAGATCCACACCGAGCGCGTCGGCGGCCCGCGCGTACCCCCAGGCCACGTAGTCGTGCTTGGCGATCCCGGCCCGCGGCTGGTAGGTCGCGCCGAGCACCGGGTAGCGCACGTCCGGTGAGATGTTGACGATGCCGCACACGTCGCGCACCTGCTCGGGGGTGAGCCATTCGGCGTCGATCCCGTTGAGCCGGTTGGCGTGCACCCGGCGTACCCCGTCCCGGACGTCCTGCATGCTGTGCGCCAGGTTCAGCACTCCCCGCCGGCTGAACTGGATCGGGTAGCCGAGCTCCTCCTCGAGCCCCTCCCACAGTTTCAGCGAGTGCTCGTAGATGCCGGCGCTCTCGTCCCACAGATAGTTGGACCGGATGATCGTGGTGTTGCGGGCCATGTTGCCGCCCGCGAGCCAGCCCCGCTCCAGCACCGCCACGCTGGTGATCCCGTGGTTCTTCGCCAGGTAGTAGGCGGTGGCGAGGCCGTGCCCGCCGCCGCCCACGACGATCACGTCGTAGGCGGCGGCGGGTTCCGGGTTACGCCACAACCGGTCGGGGTGGACTACTTGCCCAGCCACGCCTTCACCTTGTCCGGGTTCGCCTCGACCCACTTCTCGGCGGCGTCGGCGGCGGACATCTTGTCCTGGGCGATGTACTTGGCGACCGTGTTCTGGTCCTCGTTGGTCCACGAGAAGTTCTTGACCAGCTGGTAGGCCGGGCCGTTGGCGTCGGCGAACTTCTTGCTGACGATCTTGTCGAGGTCGTACTCGGGGTAGTCGCAGGCGACCTTCGCGGCGTCGGCGTCACAGCCGGCCGTGTACGGCGGCAGGCTCACCTTCTTGAGCGGCACCTCGGCCAGGAACCACTGCGGCTCGTAGAAGTAGCCGATCAGCGGCGTCTTCTTCGCCTCGGCCTGCCGGAACGCCGTGATCAGCGCGGTCTCGCTGCCGGCGTACACCACCTTGTAGTTCAGCTTCAGGTTCTTCACCAGCGCCTCGTCGTTGGTGACGAACGACGGGTCGCCGTCGAGGAGCTGGCCCTTGTCACCGGACTCGGAGGTCTTGAACTGCGACGCGTACTTGTTGAGGTTCTTGTGGTCGAGGATGTCCGGGTACTTCTCGGCCATCCACGGCGGCACGTACCAGCCGATGATGCCCTTGTTGCCGGTCGACCCGGCGGCCACCGCCGTCTTCTGCTCGTCGATGTACTTCTTCTTCAGGTCGTCGTGACCCCAGTTCTCGACGATCGCGTCCACCTCGCCGGTGCCGAAGCCCTGCCAGGCGATCTCCTCCTTGAGGTCCTTCTTGGTCACCGTGCAACCGAGATCCTTCTCCGCGACGTACGCGATGACCGCCGCCGTGGCCTCGTAGCCGACCCACGGGTTGACGGCCAGGTTGAAGCTCCCGCAGGCGGGCGCGCCGGCGGACGCACCGGGTGCCGCCGCCGTCTCGCCGACCTTCTCACCGCCGCAGGCGGTCAGGGCGAGCGCGGTGATCGCGGCTGCCGCCGTGATGCGCGTCAGTTTCATTGTTCAGTGACCTTTCCTGGTTTTCGAGGGGGAAGAGGCGCGGGCGAGCATGATCCCGAGCAGCACGATGGCCGCCCCGGCCGCGAGGCCCTTGCCGTACAACTGGCCCTGGGAGAAGCCGGCGACCACGTCGTAGCCGAGCGCGCCGGCTCCGACCAGACCGCCGACCACGACCATGGACAGCACGTAGATGAGGCCCTGGTTGGCGGCGAGCGTCAGCGACCGCCGGGCCATCGGCAACTGCACCTTGGTGATCAGTTGCCAGGTGCTGGATCCGGCGGCGGTGGCGGCCTCGACCGTGGTGGCCGGGATGCCGCGCACGCCGTCCGCGACGATCTTGATGGCGACCGGGGCGGCGAACACCACCGCCGCCACGATCGCGGTGAACCGGGTGGCCGCGAAGAGGGCCACGAACGGCACCAGGTAGACGAACGCCGGCATGGTCTGACCGGCGTCCAGAACCGGGCGCAGGATCCGGTCCACGTGCCGGTTGCGGCCCATCCACACGCCGACGACCACACCGAGCACCATCACCAGCAGCGTCGCCACGATCGTCATGGCCAGCGTGGTCATGCTGTCCTGCCACAGCCCGGTGCCGATCAGCAGCGCCACGCAGGCGGTCGTGGTGAGCGCGGCCCGCAACCCGCCGATCAGCGCGGCGAGCACCACCGCGACCGCGCCGGCCAGCCACCACGGTGACTCGGCGAGCAGCGCCTGCAGCGGGTTCAGCAGGACGGCGGTGACCAGGTTCTTGACCGCCTCGGTGACGGTGAACAGCTCGTCCTGGGCCCAGACGGTGGCCGTCTCGGCGCCGCGCGCGATCGGGCCGCCGATCCGGTAGGTGTCCGGGAACTCGGCGGCCCACACGTACGTGTGGGACAGGTAGCAGCAGACCGCGGTCAGCAGCCCGAGACCGGCCACCAGCGGCCGGCGTGCGCGGGAGGCCGGCCCGGTCCGGCGGGCCCGGTCGCCGGCGGCCGTCGTGACCCGGTCCAGCACGATGGCCAGCACCACGATCGCGAGGCCGGCGTTGAACGCGGCGCCCACGTCCAGGGTCTGCAACGCCTTGACCACCGACTTGCCCAGGCCGGGCGCGTCGATGAGCGCCGCGATGGTGACCATCGACAGCGCCGCCATGATCGTCTGGTTGACGCCGAGCACGATGGTGCGCTTGGACAGCGGCAGCAGCACCCCGGTGAGCGTCTGCCGGCCGGTCGCGCCGAGCGACTCGGTCGCCTCCACCGCCGAGCGGGGCACCGAGCGGATGCCGTGCGCGGTGAGCCGGATGGCGGGCGGCATCGCGTAGATCAGCGTCGCGATCGCCGCCGACGCCGGGCCGATCAGGAACAGCAGCGTGAGCGGGGCCAGGTAGACGAACGTCGGCATGGTCTGCATGAAATCCAGCGCCGGGGTGATCAGCCGGTGGAACCGGTCCGACAGTCCCGCCCAGATCCCCAGCGGGATGCCGACCAGCAGCGAGATCAGCACCGCCGCGACCGTCAGCGCCAGCGTGTCCATGCTCTCGGTCCACAGGCCCTGCAAGCCGAGGAACACGAACCCGCCGGCCGCCAGCAGCGCTACGCGCCAATTCCCGAAGACCCAGGAGGCGTACGCGACGAGCGCCACCACCCCGAGCCAGCCCAGCACCGGAACCGGGCGCCCGAAGGACGGCTGTGCGATCAGGTCCTGCAGGAACGTGACCAGGGCGTCGATGCCGGCCCGGATCTCGTTGAAGAAGTACAGGAACACCGGGCTGGAGTTCCGGTCGGCGCCGACCGTGTCGTTGACGTCGTTGAGCCATCGGTGCAGCGGGGTCAGGTCGGCGGGGGAGAGGCCGAGCGTGTGCATGCCGCGTACCGGGATCCACAGCACCACCCAGGCGAGCAGCACCGCCGCCACCAGCACCGGCCGGCCGATCCGGCGACGGGCCGCCGGTGGCGCGGCGATCGTCGTGGCGGCCATCAGACGGTCGCCTCCGCGCCGGTGACGACGGTCAGGATCCGTTCGCCGGTGACGACGCCGAGAAGTGTCCCGTCCTGCACCACCCGGACCGGCGCGCTCGCCGCGAGAACGGTCCGGACCGCGTCGCGGACGATCACATCGGGGCCCAGTTCCGGGCCGTCCAGGGCGTCGTCCGGGCGGGGCTGCCGCATCACCCAGCGCAGCGTGAGCACGTGCGACTTCGGCACGTCCCGGACGAAGTCGCGCACGTAGTCGTCGGCCGGCGCGCCGACCAGGTCGTCGCCGGTGCCGCACTGCACCGCCGCGCCGTCCCGCATGATCAGGATCCGGTCGCCCAGCTTCAGCGCCTCGGACAGGTCGTGGGTGATGAACACCATCGTCTTGCCGACCTCGCGGTGCAGCCGGATGACCTCGTTCTGCATGTCCCGGCGGATCAGCGGGTCCAGCGCCGAGAACGGCTCGTCGAAATAGAGCACGTCCGGGTCGACGGCCAGCGCCCGGGCCAGGCCGACCCGCTGCTGCATGCCGCCGGACAGCTCGTCGGGGTAGCTGTGCTCGTACCCGTCCAGGCCGACCAGCTCGATGACCTCCCGGGCCCGGCGCTCCCGTTCGGCCCGGCCCGCGCCACGGATCTCCAGCCCGTACGCCACGTTGTCGACGACCTGCCGGTACGGCAGCAGCCCGAAGTTCTGGAACACCATCGAGAACTTGTGCCGCCGCAGGTCCCGCAGCCGTCTGCGGCCGGCGTTCAGGATGTCCTCGCCCTCGAACACCACCTTCCCGGCGGTCGGTTCGACGAGCCGGGTCAGGCAGCGGACCAGCGTCGACTTGCCGGACCCGGACAGGCCCATGACCACGAAGACCTCACCGGGCGCCACGTCGAACGACACCTGGCGGACCGCGGCCGTGCAGCCGGTCCGGTCGATCAGCTCCCGCCGGGACAGCGCCGCCAGCTCGGCCGAGCGCGGCACCCGGTCCGCCTTGGGCCCGAACACCTTCCACAGGTCCCGGACCGAGATGACGGCCTCGGTGGTCATCGTTGCGACTCCAATGTCGAGAACGGAAAGGCTACGGACGGAACCAGTGCTGCGGACGGGGGTCGATGTTCTGCCAGACGTGTTTGGCCTCGCGGTACTCGTCCAGGCCGCGCGGGCCCAGTTCGCGGCCGACACCGGACTGCTTGAACCCGCCCCACTCCGCCTGCGGCACGTACGGGTGGTAGTCGTTGATCCAGACGGTGCCGTGCCGCAGCCGGCCGGCGACCCGCTGCGCCTTCCCGGCGTCGCGCGTCCACACCGCCCCGGCCAGCCCGTAGTGGGTGTCGTTGGCGATCCGCACCGCCTCGTCCTCGCCGGAGAACGTCTCCACGGTGAGCACCGGCCCGAACGACTCCTCGGTCACCACGCTCATCCCGGACCGGCAGCCGTCGAGCACCGTGGGCGGGTAGTAGAAGCCGCCGGCCAGCGCCGGGTCGTCCGGCCGCCGCCCGCCGCAGCGCAGCACCGCGCCCTCGGCGATCCCGGCCGCCACGTACCTCTCGACCTTCTCCAGGTGGGCGGCCGAGATCAGCGGCCCGGTCTCCGCGTCCGGGTCGAACGGGCCGCCCAGCCGGATCCGCGCGGCCCGCTCCACGATCGCGTCCACGAACGCGCCGTGCAGCGGCTCCTCGACGATCAGCCGCGCCCCGGCCGAGCACACCTGCCCCGAGTGCAGGAAGACCGCGGTGAGCGCGAAGTCCACCGCGGTCTCGACGTCGGCGTCGGCGAACACCACGTTCGGGTTCTTGCCGCCGAGTTCCAGGGCCACCCGTTTCACCGTGGCGGCAGCCGCGCCCATCAGCGCCCGGCCGGTGGCCAGACTGCCGGTGAACGAGACCAGGTCGACGCGCGGGTCCTCGGCCAGCGGCGCGCCCACCTCGGGCCCGGCGCCGAGCACCAGGTTCGCCACCCCGTCCGGCAGCCCCGCCTCGGCCAGCAGCCCCATCAGCCGGATCGCCGTCGACGGGGTCAGCTCGCTGGGCTTCAGGACGAACGTGTTCCCGGCGGCCAGCGCGGGGGCCACCTTCCAGGACGTCTGCAGCAGCGGGTAGTTCCACGGCGTGATCAGCCCGCACACGCCGACCGGCTCGTGCACGACCCGGCTGATCGCGTCGGTGCGCCCGGTCTCGACGACCCGGCCCGCGTCGGCCGCCGCGATGCCCGCGAACCAGCGGAACGCCTTCGCCACGTCCGCCATGTCGTACTCGCTCTCCACCAGCCGTTTGCCGGTGTCGAGCGATTCGGCGCGGGCCAGGACCGCCGCGTCCCGGTCGATCAGGGCGGCCACCCGGTGCAGCAGGTCGCCCCGCTCGACCGCCGGCGTGTGCGGCCACGGGCCCTCGTCGAACGCCCGCCGGGCCACCGCGATCGCGGCGAGCGTGTCGGCACGGGTGTGCTCGGCAACCGTGGCGACGACGCTGCCGTCGGCCGGGTTGCGGATCTCCCGGGTGGCGCTCATTGCGCCACCTCCGCTGCGCTCCGGCGTCGCAATGAGTTCAAATCTGAGCTGACCGATTCGCTCGCAAGCTCGCTCATGTGCTTCCCTGCCGGAAGAACGGCGCCGGTTCCGCGGCGAGAGGCGTGTTGCCGAGGATCAGGTCGGCGGCCTTCTCGGCGATCATCATCACCGGGGCGTAGATGTTGCCGTTGGTGACGTAGGGCATCACCGAGGCGTCGACGACCCGCAGCCCGCCGACCCCGTGCACCCGCATGCTCCCCGGATCGACCACCGACATCCCGTCGACCCCCATCCTGGCCGTACAGGACGGGTGCAGCGCGGTCTCGCCCTCCCGCCTCACCCAGTCGAGGATCTCCTCGTCCGACTCGACCGCCGGCCCGGGGGAGATCTCACCGCCGTTGTACGCGTCCAGCGCCGGCTGGTTCAGGATGTTCCGCGCCACCCGGACCGCCTCCACCCACTCCCGCCGGTCCTGATCGGTGGACAGGTAGTTGAACCGCAGCGCCGGATGCTCCCGCGGATCCCGGCTGACGATCTTCACGCTGCCCCGGGCGTCGGAGTACATCGGTCCGACGTGCACCTGATACCCGTGCCCGCCGGCCGGCGCCGAGCCGTCGTAGCGGACCGCGATCGGCAGGAAGTGGAACATCAGGTTCGGGTACGCGACGGTGTCGTTGGAGCGGACGAACCCGCCCGCCTCGAAGTGGTTGGTCGCGGCCGGGCCGCTGCGCAGGAACAGCCACCGCGCGCCGATCCACGGCCGGTGCCGCCATTTCAGGTACGGCTGCACCGACACCGGCCGGGTGCAGGCGTACTGGACGTACACCTCCAGGTGGTCCTGGAGGTTCTCGCCGACGCCGGGCAGGTCGTGGACCGGGGTGACGCCGAGTGCGGACAGTTCGCGCGCGTTGCCGATCCCGGACAGTTGCAGCACCTGCGGGGTGTTGATCGCCCCACCGCAGAGGATGACCTCACCGGCGTACACCCGGTGCGGGGGACCACCACGGCGGGTCGTGTACTCGACGCCGACCGCCCGCTCGCCGTCGAACAGGACGCGGGAGACGAGCGTGCGGGTGCGTACCGTCAGATTGGGTCTGGTCATGGCGGGATGCAGGTAGGCGCGCGCCGCGGAGAGCCGCCGCCCCCGCCGGATGTTGCGGTCGAAGAGGGCGAAGCCCTCCTGGCGCTCGCCGTTGACGTCGTCGGTGGCGGCGTAACCGGCCTGCCGGCTCGCCTCCAGCATGGCCCCGAAGAGCGGGTTCGTGCCGGGGCCGCGTTCCAGCACCAGCGGCCCGTCGTGCCCCCGGTACGGGTCGTCCGGGTCGGCGGCCAGGCACGACTCCATCCGTTTGAAGTACGGCAGGCAGTGCGCGTAGTCCCAGTCGGCCATGCCTTCGTCGGCGGCCCAGCGCTCGTAGTCCAGCGGATTGCCCCGCTGGAAGATCATGCCGTTGATGCTGCTCGACCCGCCGAGGACCTTGCCCCGGGCGTGGTAGACGCGCCGGCCGTACATGTGCGGTTCGGGCTCCGACTCGTACTTCCAGTCGTAGAACCGGCTGCCGATCGGGAAGGTGAGCGCCGCCGGCATGTGGATGAAGACGTCCCACGGGTAGTCCGGCCGTCCCGCCTCCAGCACGAGCACCCGGTTGCCCGGGTCGGCGGAGAGCCGGGCGGCGAGCGCGGAGCCGGCCGAACCGCCGCCGACGATCACGAAGTCGTACCTCATGGCCGGGCCTCCCCGGCGAGCGCCACGTGGACGACGCCGTCGGTCACCTCGACCCGGTGGGTGCGGACCGGCCTGCTCGCGGGCGGCGCGTCGGCCTCGCCGGTGCGCAGGTCGAAGCGGGAGCCGTGCAGCGGGCACTCCACCTCGCAGCCCTCCAGCCAGCCGTCGGCCAGCGAGGCGTCCTGATGCGTGCAGGTGTCGTCGATGGCGAAGACCTCCCCGTCCTCGGTGTGGAAGATCGCCACCGGCGGATCGGTCTCCCACCGGTACGCCTCTCCCGGGGGGATCGAGCTGAGCGGGCACACGGGCTGCAGCATCAGGCCTCCTGCGGCACGGCACGCACCCGGCGGCGCCACCGGGTGAACGATCTCGGCCGGCTCCCGCCGGGCGGCGGCGGGCGGCCGAAGGGGTGGCGGGACCCGGCTCCGATGTGGATGATCTCGCCGGGGAGGGATCGGCGGCGCGGCGTGGCCCCGACGATCGCGACTTTCTCCACGCCGGTTGTCGCCCCCTGTTGTGGAACACGGAACAGTCAGTGAGATCCGCAACAGACTGTCGTTGTATTGATCGATAGTCAAGAGTGGACAGAAGACCTGTTCCGACTCGCAACGTGCCGGAAACCCCTAGTGTTGCGCCATGAGCAACGAGTCCGAGCCGGGTCCCGCCCTCGTGCAGTCCGTGGACCGCGCCTTGAGCATCCTGGAGATCCTGGCCCGGCGGCGCAGCGCCGGCGTCACCGAGATCGGCCGGGAGCTGGGCGTGCACAAGTCCACCGCGTTCCGGCTGCTCGCCGTTCTGGAGAGCCGGGGCTTCGTCGAGCAGGCGCAGGAGCGCGGCACCTACCGCCTCGGCCTCGGCGTGGTCCGTCTCGCCGGTACGGTGGCCGCGCAGCTCGACCTCAGCCGGCAGGGCCACGAGGTGTGCGACCGGCTCGCCGCCGAGGTGGGGGAGACCGTCAACATCGCCATCCTCGACGGCAACCGTGCCGTCAACGTCACCCAGAGCCGGGGCGCCGCCTCGGTGACCAGTTACGACTGGGTCGGCCGGCAGACGCCGCTGCACGCCACGTCCAGCGGCAAGGTGCTGCTCGCCCACGCGCCGGAGGCGGTCCGGGTGGCGGTGCTCGCCGGTCCCCTCGAACGCTTCACCCCCGCCACCCTCACCGGCGCGGCCGACCTGACCGCCGAACTGGACGGGATCCGGTCGGCGGGGTGGGCGTCCACGAGCGAGGAGTACGAGGTGGGCCTCAACGCCGTGGCCGCGCCGATCCGTGGCGCCGACGGTTCGGTGCTGGCCGCCCTCAGCGTCTCCGGGCCGGCGTACCGGCTGGACCCGGCGGCGTTCCCGGACATCGCGAAGCGGGTGATCGCCGCGGCCGGCGAGGTGAGCGGCCGAATGGGATTCCTGCCTTGACGCGGGCCTGACTATGCGTTGAAGCTGTTGCGTAGTCCAGATCCGGTTGCGCTCCACGAAACGCAGGGATCCCATGGCCAAGCCTGCTCGCGTAGTCATCATCGGCGCCGGCGTCGTCGGCAGCGCCTTGGCGGACGAGCTCACCGAGCGCGGCTGGACCGACGTCACCGTGGTCGACCAGGGCCCGCTGTTCACCCCGGGCGGTTCCAGCTCGCACGCCCCCGGCCTGGTCTTCCAGACGAACCCGTCGAAGACCATGACCGAGCTGGCCGCCTTCACGGTCGGGAAGCTCAGCGGCCTCACCCTCGACGGGCGGTGGTGCTTCCGGCAGGTCGGCGGCCTGGAGGTGGCCACCACCGAGGCCCGCCTGCACGACCTCGAACGCCGGCACGGCCTGGCCACCTCATGGGGTGTCGAGTCCGCGCTGCTCGACCCGGCCGAGTGCGCCGCCGTGCACCCGTTGCTCGACCCGGCCCGGATCCTCGGCGGATTCCACGTGCCCACCGACGGGCTGGCCCACGCGGTCCGCGCGGTGCAGGCACAGGCCCGCCGCGCGATCGGGCGCGGCGCCCGCTTCCTCGGCGGGCACACCGTCACCGGCGTCGGGCAGCGCGGCGGCCGGGTCACCGGTGTCGAGACGGATCAGGGTTTCCTCCCGGCCGACGTGGTGGTGTGCGCCGCCGGTTTCTGGGGCCCGGAGATCGGCCGGATGGTGGGGCTCACCGTGCCGCTGCTGCCGCTCGCCCACCAGTACGCCAGGACCGGCCCGGTGCCCGCCCTGGCCGGTGTGAACGACCCGGTCCTGGAGGCGAGCAGGCCCATCCTGCGGCACCAGGACCGGGATCTCTACTTCCGGGAGCACGGCGACCGTCTCGGCATCGGCTACTACGGCCACCGCCCGATGCCGGTGCGCGAATTCCTCTCCCCGGCTGAGGCGCCGGTCATGCCGAGCGTCCTGGAGTTCACCGCGGACGACTTCGCCCCGGCCTGGCGCGACAGTGTCGCCCTGCTGCCGGGGCTGGCCGCCACCGAGGTCGAGGAGGGGATGAACGGCGTCTTCTCCTTCACCGCCGACGGCTTCCCGCTGCTCGGCGAGCACCGGGAGCTCGCCGGGTTCTGGGTGGCCGAGGCGGTGTGGGTCACCCACTCGGCCGGCGTGGCCCGGGCCGTCGCGCGGTGGCTGGTGGACGGCAACCCCGGCATCGACCTGCACGAGTGCGACCTGCACCGGTTCGAGCGCGTGCAGCTGGCGCCGGGCTACATCGAGGAGAGAGCCAAACAGAACTTCATCGAGGTGTACGACGTGGTCCATCCGTTGCAGCCGATGGAACACCCGCGGCCCCTGCGGACCAGCCCGTTCCACCCCCGGCAGCGGGACCTGGGCGCGGTCTTCCTGGAGGGCGCCGGCTGGGAGCGGCCGCACTGGTACGCGTCGAACGCCCCGGCCGGGACACCGCCCCGCGACGACTGGTCGGCCCGCTACTGGTCGCCGATCGCCGCCACCGAGGCGGCCGTCACCCGGCAACGCGTCGCGATGTACGACATGACGCCGCTCAAACGGTTCGAGGTGTCCGGGCCGGGGTCGCTCGGCTTCCTCCAGTACCTGACGACCAACGACGTGGACAAACCGGTCGGCTCCGTCACGTACACCCTGATGTTGGATTTCGGCGGGGGCGTCCGCAGCGACCTGACCGTGGCCCGGCTGGGCGACCAGACGTTTCAGGTCGGTGCCAACGGGCCACTCGACGAAGACTGGATGCTGCGCCACCTGCCCGATTCTGTTCAGCTTCGGGACATCACCGGTGGCACCTGCTGCATCGGCCTGTGGGGTCCGCTGGCCCGCGAGGTCGTCCAGCCGCTGACCGATGCCGACTTCTCCAACGCCGCGTTCAAGTACTTCCGGGCGCGGCAGGCCTACGTCGGCGAGGTGCCGGTCACCGCGATGCGGCTCTCCTACGTGGGCGAACTCGGTTGGGAGCTCTACACCTCGGCCGACCTGGGACTCAAGCTCTGGGACACGCTCTGGGCGGCGGGACAGCGGCACGGGATCATCGCGGCCGGGCGCAGTGCCTTCAACAGTCTCCGGCTGGAGAAGGGCTACCGCGCCTGGGGCACCGACATGACGACCGAAAACGATCCCTACGAGGCGGGGCTCGGTTTCGCCGTCCGGATGGACAAGGGCGACTTCATCGGGCGTTGCGCCCTCGACGGCCGCGCCGCACCGGCTCGGCGTCTCACCTGCCTCACCCTCGACGACCCCGCGGCCGTCGTGATGGGCAAGGAGCCGGTGTACGCCGACGGCGCCCCGGCCGGCTTCGTCACCAGCGCCTCCTACGGCTACACCATCGGCCGCACCGTCGCGTACGCGTGGCTGCCCGCGTCGCTCACCGCCCCGGGCACCCCGGTGGCCGTCGAGTACTTCGGCGCGCGGCTGCCGGCGACCGTCCGGGCGGAGCCGCTGTTCGACCCGAAGATGGAACGCATCCGCTCGTGAGGGGCAGCCGTGACCGCAAGCCTCATCCCCACCCTTCCCGGCCACTACTACACCGACCCGGCGATCTTCGCGCTGGAGCAGTCGCGGATCTTCGAGACCATGTGGTTCTGCGCGGCGCGCTCCGCCGACCTGCCGAAACCGGGCAGCTTCCGGACCGTCGACGTCGGCCGGGAGAGCGTCGTCATCGTCCGCGGCCGCGACGGCGCGCTGCGCGCCTTCCTCAACGTCTGCCGGCACCGGGGCGCGAAACTGTGCGCCGAACCGGGTGGTGAGGTGCGGCGGGCCATCCGGTGCCCGTACCATGCGTGGACCTACGGGCTGGACGGCAGACTCGTCGCGGCGCCCAACCTGACCAGGATGCCGGACGTCGACCGCGTCGAGTACGGGCTCGTCGGCGTGCACCTGCGGGAGTGGATCGGATACGTCTGGGTGTGCCTGGCCGACGAGCCGCCGTCGTTCTCCGGCGACGTGATGGGCGCCGTCACCGAGCGGCTCGGCGACCTGGGCGCGATCGACTCGTACGGCATCGACCGTCTCGACGTGGGCCGGCGCATCACCTACGACGTGAAGGCGAACTGGAAGCTGATCGTCGAGAACTTCATGGAGTGCTACCACTGCGCCACCATCCACCCGGAACTGACCGAGGTGCTGCCGGAGTTCGCCGACGGGTACGCCGCCCAGTACTACGTGGGTCACGGCGCCGAGTTCGGGGCCGGCGTCCAGGGCTTCACGGTGGACGGGAGCGAGGGCTTCGCGAAGCTGCCCGGGGTGAGCGACGACCAGGACCGCCGCTACTACGCGATCACCATCAAGCCGCAGGTCTTCGTGAACCTGGTGCCCGACCACATCATCCTGCACCGGATGTACCCGGCCGCCGCCGACCGCACCGTCGTCGAGTGCGACTGGCTCTACTCCCGTGAGGTCGTCGAGGCGGGCCGGGACGTGTCCCGCTCGGTGGAGCTGTTCCACCGGGTCAACGTGCAGGACTTCGCCGCCTGTGAGCGCTGCCAGCCGGCGATGAGCTCGCGCGCGTACGCCCGGGGTGGGGTCCTGGTTCCGTCCGAGCACCACATCGGGGCCTTCCACGACTGGGTCACCGGACGGCTCGGAGCCGCTGTGATTGACTAGCGTTCATGCTCCGGTGCCAGGTGATGCGGTGACGGCCGGGCCGGCCTCGGCCACCCGCCCGCACAACCGCAAACAGCTCATCGTCGAGGCCGCCGGCCAGGCCTTCAGCGAGCGCGGTTATCACGGCGCGTCGATGGAGGAGATCGCCGCCGGGGTGGGCATCAGCGCCGCCGCGCTGTACCGGCACTTCCCCAACAAGTACGCGCTGTTCGCCGAGTGCGCCGACGTCATGGTGGACCGCCTGGTCGCGGCTGTCTCGTCGGTCGCCGACGGGTCACTGCGGGACGTGTTCGCCGCCGTCACCCGGGTGACCGTCGCGCATCGCGCGTCCGGCGGGCTGTACCGATGGGAGGCCCGCTACCTGGAGGCCGCCGACCGCCGCCGGCTGCGGGCCAAGTTCGAGCTGGTGGTCGGCCGGGTCGCCGAGCTGGTGGCCGCCGAGTTCCCGCTCCCGGACGCGCGGCTGCGGGCCGTGGCGGCGCTCGGCGCCATCGGGTCGATCACCATGCACCACACCTCCGTCGCCCAGCGCCGGATCGAGGACCTGCTGATCGGCTCGGCCCTGCACGTGGCGGCCACCGACCCGTCGGCGGCCGCCGGCAGCGCCGGCCTGGTCGAGCCGCCCGCCCCGCCGGTGCCGCGGACCCGGCGGGCCGAGATCCTGGCGGCGGCCATCCCGCTGTTCGCCCGCGACGGGTTCGCCAACGTGACGAACGCGCAGATCGCGCAGGCGGTGGGCCTCGCCCCGTCGGCCATCTACCGGCACTATCCCGGCAAGGTCGACATCCTGGTGGCGGCGTGCCTGCAGGCCGCCGGGCTGCTCGCGCAGGCGGTGGACCGGAGCCTGGAGCACGCGGCCGGCCCGCGGGAGGCGGTGGTGGCGCTGGCCGCGGCGTACGTGGCCTACAAGTTCGAGCACGACGCGCTCAACAACGTCGCCGAGGCGGAGATCGCCGGCCTGCCGGACGGCCTGCGCCGGCCACTGATCCTCGCCCAGCGCGAGCACATCGCGGTCTGGGAGCAGCAGTTGCGCGCCGTCCGGCCGGAGCTGGACGCGCGTCAGGCCCGGCTGCTGGTGCACGCCGGCTTCGGCGTGGTGGTCGAGGCCGGGCGCGCGCTGCGCTGGCAGAACACGCCCGGCCACCAGGACGCCGTCACCGCGCTGGTGATCGGCGCCCTCACCCTCTGACCGCTCAGGTGCCGGCCCGGTTGTGGGTCGGGATGGTGATCGGCGTGTACGTCGCCGACGTGCCGTTGTTCAGGAACAGCATGGCCACGCCGCGGATGAACCGGTCGAAGAGGGAGTACGTGTTCGGGATGATCCCCGAGGTGCCCTCCCGGAACGCCACGTACGCCGGCCAGCCGACCTCGATGATCGCCCGGGAGGCGTAGTCGCGCGGCAGCTTCAGCCAGTTGCCGACCTTGTCGCCGAGCAGGTAACGGGCGAACTCCCGCTGGAAGCCCTTGGTGACGCCCAGGTCGATCTCCGAGGTCAGCCCGAGCAGGATGTCGGCCAGGTCGATGCCCTCCGGGGTGGGCGCGAGCAGCGGCGTCAGGGCGTACTGCGACTGCTGCTTCGCGGCCGCCCAGGTCGCCGGGATGAAGTCGTCGCGCACGCCCAGCAGGTGCAGCGCCACCTGCCACATGTGCAGGAACGCCTCCTCCTCGGCGGCCGACATGCGGATGCCCCACGACTTGAGCTTGCCGTGCACGAAGGTGCCCAGGCTGTGGAAGGTGATCAGGATGTCGCCGTTGCTGATCGGGATGAAGTCCTGGTCGTCGGTGACGGCACGCCAGTGCGACGACTGCGGCAGCAGGTGGCGGACCGCGGCGTGGGTGAGCCGGGTCTTGTTCGAGGTGACCACGAAGTGCCCGGTCGGCTTGAAGGCGTCGAGGGCGCTCAGGTCGTACCCGTACGTGAAGGTCTTGGCGGCCCGCGACTTCATCACGGCGCCACCCTCGGACCAGTAGACGTTGCGGGCCTCGCGCGGGATGACCGTGCTCATGATGCCGCTGCCCAGCCCGTACAGCAGGAAGAGATACAGGCTCATCCGCTTGTTGAACTGGGCGGCCCGGTCCAGCTTGGTCTGGTCGGCCCAGGACGGCAGCCGGTTGTGCGCCTGAAGGTAGGTGGTGAGCGCGGCCGGGATGCCGCTGGGCAGCGGGTCGCCGTTGTTGATCCACTTCTCGAACGCGGTGTTGACGGCCGGGATCTGGCCGTTCTCCAGGAGGTCGACGAGCAGTGGGTCGGTGGCGTCGTCCCAGACGCTCCACGGGTCGGTGACCGTGTCGACGCCGGTGATCGACCCCGCGGAGGACCAGGCCCACGCCTTCGAGGGATCGGCGACGCCGACCAGGCCCAGGGCGGCACCGATGGTGAGGACACGTCGTCTGCTGAGATTCTGCATTAGCTTACCCACTTCCGTACACGGTGTGACGCGGGCGTTTCAAGGGTCATCGATATGTGATTTTGGATTAACATAGCGGCGCGCGGCCTAGTCGGCAAGACGTCTCGTCCGCCGGACCCCTCTAGTGATCTACGTCGATAGACGAATACGGTCGTTAAAGAGATCAGCAGGGTTGGCGACAAGGAGGTCAGGACATGGGCACCCGCAGGCCGCGGATGATCGCCGCGCTTGCCGTCGTTTCGCTCGCCGCCGCCTGTTCCCAGGGCGACGGCGGCGACGGGGGCGGCGCCGGCTATCCCGAACAGAACATCACCATCGTCGTGCCGTTCAGCGCCGGCGGCCCCACCGACACCGTCACCCGGATGATCGCCGACCCGATGGCGAAGGAACTCGGCGGCAAGATCGTCGTCCAGAACGTCGAAGGCGCCGGCGGCACGGTCGCCGCCGGCGAGGTCGCCCAGGCCGAACCGGACGGTTACACCGTCCTCATGCACCACATCGGCATGGCCACGGCGCCCGCCCTCTACAAGGACCTCGGATATCAGCCGCTCGAGGACTTCGCCACCATCGGGCTCGTCACCGAGGTGCCGATGACCGTCGTGGCCCGCCCCGGCTTCCCGCCCGCCACCCTCGCCGACCTCACCACCTACGTGAAGGCCAACCAGGACAAGGTCACCCTCGCCAACGCCGGGCGCGGCGCCGCCTCCCACCTGTGCGGGCTGCTCTTCCAATCCGCGGCCGGGGTCAAACTCCAGGAAGTGCCCTACCAGGGCACCGGGCCGGCGCTCACCGACCTGGTCGGCGGGCAGGTCGACTTCATGTGCGACCAGACCACCAACACCAGCGGCCAGATCACCGCGGGCAAGGTCAAGGCGTACGCGGTGACCACCCCCGAACGGGTCGGGAGCCTGCCCGACGTGCCCACCACCACCGAGGCCGGGATGCCGCAGCTCCAGGTCAGCGTGTGGCACGGGCTCTACGCGCCGGCTGGCACCCCACCGGAGATCGTGCAGAGACTGTCCGGCGCGCTCCAGAAAGCGCTCGCCGACCAGGCCGTCATCGACCAGATGGCCGAACTCGGCACCGCACCGGTCGCCGCCGGGGACGCCACCCCGGACGCGCACCGCGCCCAACTCGAGGAACAGACCCAGACCTGGGCCAAAGTCATCGCCGACGCCGGCGTACAGGCCTCGTAGATGCAGCGCCGACGGTCGCTTCCGGACGTGCTCGCCGGAGGGGTCTTCGCCGTGATCGGCGGCGCGTTCGTGGTGGGGTCGCTCGGCTACGACCGGGGGACCCCGCTACGGATGGGACCCGGCTACTTCCCGCTGCTGGTCGGCGCGATCGTGACCGTCCTCGGCCTGGCGATCCTCGTCAAAGGCCTGGTCGCCGGGTCGGACCTGCCGTTCGACGCGGTCTCCTGGCGGGCCGTCGCGCTCATCACCGTCGCGGTCGTCTTCTTCGGCGTCTTCGTCCGCGTGCTCGGATTCGTGCCCACGTCCTTCGTCACCGCCCTGCTCACCGCCTTCGCCAGCCGCCGGGTCCGGCCACTCACCGCGCTGGCCGTGGCCGCCGGCCTGACCGTCGCCGCGACCCTCGTCTTCATCGTCGGCCTGCAACTGCGGCTCCCCCTGTGGGGCTGGTGATGGACCTCTTCGACAACCTCGTCCTGGGCCTCTCCACCGCCCTGCTGCTGGAGAACGTCCTCTACTGCTTCGTCGGCGTGCTGCTCGGCACGGCCGTCGGCGTGCTGCCCGGCATCGGCCCCACCGCCACCGTCGCCATGCTGCTGCCGATCACCTTCAGCTTCGAACCGGTCACCGCGCTGATCATGCTGGCCGGCATCTACTACGGCGCCCAGTACGGCGGCTCCACCACCGCCATCCTGATCAACCTGCCCGGCGAGTCGTCGGCCGCCGTCACCGCCCTCGACGGTCACGAGATGGCCCGCCGGGGACGCGCCGGACCGGCCCTCGCCGCCGCCGCGATCGGCTCCTTCGTGGCCGGCACGGTCGCCACCGTCGTGCTGGCCGTCGCCGCCCCGCCACTGGCCGAGGTCGCGCTCCGGTTCGGGCCGGCCGACTACTTCGCGCTCGTACTCTTCGGCCTGATCGTGTCGATCACCCTGGCCCGCGGCTCACCGCTCAAAGCCCTCGCGATGATCGCCCTCGGCATCCTGCTCGGCACCATCGGCCAGGACATCTACACCGGTACGCCACGATTCGTCCTCGGCCGGCGCGAACTCTACGGCGGCATCGACTTCGTGTCCCTGGCCGTCGGCATGTTCGGCATCGCCGAGATCCTGCGCAACCTGGAGCACGAACGCGACCGCCCCGCCCTGCTCGGCCAGGTCGCCGGGCTGTGGCCCACCCGCGAGGACCGCCGCCGCATCGTCGGCCCGATCCTGCGCGGCACCGGCCTCGGCGCCGCCCTCGGCGTCCTGCCCGGCGGCGGCCACGTCCTGGCGTCGTTCACCTCGTACGCCGTCGAGAAACGCGTCTCGAAACGGCGGTCCGAATTCGGGCACGGCGCCATCGAAGGCGTCGCCGGCCCCGAATCGGCCAACAACGCGGCCGCCCAGACGTCGTTCATCCCACTGCTCACCCTCGGGCTGCCCGCCCACCCCGTGATGGCGCTGATGGTCGGCGCGTTCATCGTGCACGGCATCACCCCCGGCCCCGACGTGATCAACGACGAGCCGGAGCTGGTCTGGGGCCTGATCGCGTCCATGTGGATCGGCAACGTGCTGCTCGTCCTGCTGAACCTGCCCCTGATCGGCATGTGGGTCCGGCTGCTGCGCGTCCCGTACCAGGTGCTCTTCCCGATGATCGTGCTGTTCGCGGTGATCGGCACCTACTCGCTCGGGTTCAACGAGTACGACGTCTACGCGATCGCCTTCTTCGGGCTTCTCGGCTACGTCCTGATCAAATGCGGCTGCGAGCCGGCGCCGCTGCTGCTCGGCTTCGTCCTCGGCCCGCTCCTGGAGGAGAACCTGCGCCGCGCCCTGATCATCTCCCGCGGCGACCCCACGGTCTTCCTGTCCCGCCCGATCTCCGCCGCCCTCCTGCTCCTGACCGGCGCCGCCCTGATCGCGATCGCCCTCCCCGCCATCCGCCGCCGCCGCGAGACCGTCTTCACCGAGGACGACTGAGTTCCACAGCCGTACTGGACGATGCCGCCGAAGCGGGCCGGCAGGGCGCCGCACCCGGTGCTGAGCACCGGCGACCAGAGCGGCGCCAGGAAGCTCCTGGACACCAGGATGGACTCCCGCCCGTACGTCGGCCGCATCCCCGGCGACGAGCGCCTCTACCTGGCGCCCGGCGAGTCCGCCCTGGCCGCGGCCCCGGACAGGTTCGTCGAGACGTAGCCCCCGCCGGCGAGCGCCTCGCCCAGGGGTGTACGGGTGTGCAGCACCCGGCCACCGGCCCGCCGGCTGTCCACCAGCCCGGCGTCGCGCAGCACGGTGAGGTGGTGCGACGCCGTCGAGACGGCGAGCTCGGTCACGTGGGCGCACTCGGACGTCGACAGCGGCTCCTGAAGCCCCAGCACGAGCCGGGCCCGGGCGGCGCCCAGCAGCGCGGTGAGTGCGCCGAGCACCTCCGGCGCGGGGCGGTGCCAGCTCTCGGAGATGCCGTGCGCCGGATAGAAGATCGTCGGCTGGGTGGGCGCCTCGTCCAGCACGAAACAGCGGCGGGTGGCCATCACCGACGGGACCAGCACCAGTCCGGTGCCACCACAGTCCACCGTGTTCCCGTAGTGCCCCAACCCGACCCGGATCGCGCCGTCGTGCCAGGTCACGCTGGAGTGCAGGGTGGCGGCCATCTCGGCGATCCCGGCTTCGCCGATGCGCCGCGCCCGCACCGCGACGTCGGCGCGCAACAGGCGCAGCATCTGCGGCCAGACCGGCGCCAGCAGCGTCTCCCACACCTCCTGCCAGGCCGCGACGATCGCCGCCCGGGCACGCCCCGGATCGCCGGCCATCTCCCGCAGCTCCCGCTGCCGTGCGCCGCTCGACCGGATCACCATCTTCCGCAGGTCGGAGCGCACTCGCTCGTCCGGGATCCGGCGCAGCCGCTCCAGTTCCTCCTCAGGGGTCATGTCACCGGCCGGATCGGCGGTGAGGAAGTCGGGCAGGTATCCGTCGACGCCGCTGATCATCGCCATCAACCGGAACGCCGCACCGGCCGGTTCCTCCCGCAACGTGCGGAACCAGCCCCAGTGCAGCGGCGCGACCTGCGGACGGAGAACGACCCGCACCGCATGGACCAGCTCGTACCCCGGTGAGATCCCGAACCTGATCGCCGAGATGTCGGCCGAACCCAGCCGGAACTCCACGACCTTTCGATCCACATCGAAAGCCTAGTCGGCGTGCCCCCGCGCCCCGGAAGGTGAAGGCCGAAGCGACACGGCGAACCGGAGGAGCGATCGCATGGCTCAGTACTTCCTTACCGTCCCGCAGAACACCGCCGAGGCACCGACCTCGGCGTCGATGCGGGAGACGAACCCGGCGGAGATGGCGGCGCTGGTGGCCGCCGTCGGCCGGTTCAACACCGCACTGCGGGAGGCCGGCGCCTTCGTGCACGCCGGCGGCCTGCACCCGCCGTCCACCGCGGTGACCGTCGACGCCACCGCTGGCGAGCCGAAGCACAATCCCGGCCCCTTCGTGCAGGCGGACCAGTACGTCGGCGGCTTCTGGATCATCGAGGCGCCGGATCAGGGGGCCGCCCTCACCTGGGCCGGGCAGGCGTCCGCCGCGGCCGGCTCACGCATCGAGGTGCGCGCCCTCCAGTAGGACCCCTACCGTCCACCGAAGTCACCGAACAGTGCACCGAAGGCTGCGAAGGCGGAGGTACGAGGAGAGCCGCCGCCGGAGGTTCCGCTGACAGCCGGCCGCGCCCTCGCCGGGGCGGCCGACCGGTCGCCGTCTCACGCATCGGGCCGGGGGAGTGCACGCCTCAGCGGCACGTGATGGAGAAGGGGCCGCGAGCCGTCGGGCTCAGGCGGACTCCGCCGACTGGTCGCGGCGTAGTTTCCGATTCTGTTCGTGCGCCCTCTCGAGCTGGTCCTCGAGAGAGATGATCCGGCAGGCGGCCTCCAGGGCGGTGCCCTGATCCACCATCTCCCGAGCCCGTGCGGCGAGGCGCAACTGGTGCCGGGAGTAACGCCGATGCCCACCCGGTGACCGGAGCGGGGTGATCAGATTCGCCTCGCCGAGCCGGCGCAGGAACTCCGGCGAGGTGCCGACGATCTCCGCGGCGCGGCCCATCGTGTAGGCGGGGAAGTCATCGTCGTCGAACATGTCGTCGGGTCGGGTCACATACACCTCCATGACGAGGGCCCCGGCGCGGAAGCGCCGGGGCCCAGGGCTATCGGATTGAAACACCATCTACCGGCGCGAACGCCGGGTTCTCGTATCCGCTCCTGCCGGCATCGACAGCCGGGGACGCGGGGATCGCGTAAGCGTGACCGGAGACCACCTCTCGTTCCAAGGTAACTGCGGTGTCCGCCCTGGGGCTCGACTGAACCCGAAGCGGGCGATCCAACGGTGTTCGACCCTCCCTTTCCTCTACTCGCTGATTACCGTGGTGCTGTCGTGCTCACTCGCCGGTGCGGCGGCCCCACGCGACTTCATGGCCCCTGCACGTGCGGCGAGCTCTGTGCCAGGCCGGGCCTGAATCGGGCCCCGCCTGTCGTGCGGTGGTCCGTTGAGTCCCACCGCGGTGCCGAGCGAGCCACGACATCTTTCCGGGCCCTGCTTGACGCTCGGCACCTTCGTCTGCGTCTTTGACTGAACTACTTGGTCAACGCCAGAAACATTAGTCGCCCTTCGCGAGAAAATCTAGGTCCGTGGTCTCAGATTTTCTGGGTACACCCGGATCGGTGACGAGGTGGCTTTCGCCGGCACGTCGTGGACACGGGTGACGCGCCCCGCCACCGCGGGCAGGGCCGCGCTGTGCCGGGTGTGTCCGTCCGCGGGCGGCAATCCGCTGTAGTCGATCTTTTCGGCTGGTCGTCGGCGCTGCCTCGGAGCATTCGTGACAGCGCCCACGGTCGGCCGTAACCGCTCGGCTGGTGCTGGGTGCTGCCTCGACGGTGTGGTGACAGCGTTCACGGTCGGTCGAACACGATCAGGTGTAGCTGGCCGCCCGCGGCGGAACGTCCCGGTCCGGATGCTGCCGGGCGGACGGGCCCGGCGGGCGGCAGCCCCGATGGCGTCGAGTTCGTTCACCGGAGGTCCGCCAGGATGTCCCGTCCTTCGGCTTCAGGGCGGGGAGGAGGTCGAACCTGCCGATACCGTCGCCATACAGCACGCAGGAAGCTGCGGCTTGTCTCTCGCGCCGCCGGAGGGCCGGATCCCGGGTCAGGGCATGGTGAGAACCGTCGCCGGTGAGCGACGCGGTGCGGGAGACCCGTCCTCGGCGTATCCGAGGCGCAAGACCATCTGGGGGTGGTCGCCACCGACGAGCGTGGCGAGCGCGTCCCGGGTGGCCGGAACCTCCAGCACCTCGGTGTGGAACGACGCTTGCGCACCGTGGCAGGTCGCCAGCAGCAGCATGTGCTGCAGAGCCTCACCGGCGCGCAACCAGGAAGCCCTGTCGTCCCCCGGCGTGGTCAGCACGATGGTGGCCGCCGCCCGCGGTCCGGCGGCCGACCGAGGTGCCGCCGGCCTCACCCGGGGCGACCACCGGGAACCGAGGTCGCCCGCGACCGCCGGAGGCACGACGACACCGTCACGGTGCCCGCCCCAGGCCGGACGCAGCCACTCGGCGACCTCACGCTGCACGGCCGGCAGCCGACGCTGAACGCGCTGCGCGGCGAACGTCATACGGGACAACTCCGGCAAGCGGTGAGCCGGAAGAAGATGAACCCGGCAACCGGACCGGCGGGCCGCGCGGCGCAACCGTCCCAGCAGCTCAGGATCGACGGGAACGTCGGCGAACGGCCCACGGTGGGTCTGCCGGTGCAGCACCGCGTCGAACATGTCCAGCTCGACCGGGCTCGGCTCGCACGCCAGTGCCGGTGCGACACGAGCCAGCAGGGCCGGCTGCGCCGGATCCGGGAACCGATGGATCTCCGGACGAGCACCCAGCCACCGTACGCCGAGGACCAGCGTGGCCAGCGCCGCACCGCAGCTGATCACCAGCTCCCGGCCGTGCGGATCGGTGGCCGGCAGCGCTCTGTGGTGGTCGGCGTGCACCTCCAGGCCGCCGTCGGCGAGTTGCCGGAACCGCCACGGCTGGCTGTTGTACAGGGACGGAGCGCGGACCGCGGCGCCCACCAGCAGCATGGCGATGTCCGGCGTCAGAACGACTGTCTCCCGACCCCCCTGTTGCGCCGTGTCGATCACCATATCGGCTCCCTTTCACTGGCCCGGGACACCCACATTGGCTGCGGAGATACCCGCTCGGTAGGGCACCTGGGCCCCTCGTGCCGGGCAGGTCGGCGGCCGGGGCGAGCCGCCTTCCCGGGCGGCCGCTCACGGCATGGGGTTTCCGGGTGCCCTCATTCACTCGGAGATCGCTTACGGCGTACCTCCGTGTTGGTTTCGGGCATCTTCTTCGCGCGGGGCCGCTCACGGCGTACCTCTGCATCGGCTTTTTTGGGATCTCCCTCACGCCGGGTGGGTCACCGGGGGGAGGCTGGTCCGTGACATGCCGCGATCGGCGCGGGTGAGCGGCCCCACCAGGCCATGATCGGAAGGTTGTGGAAGATGTATCCCGGTGTTGAGCATCCGCCCGGCGCGACCGTGCCTGACCGACGTGACCGACGTGACTTCCGGCAGTCCGCGCTCGCCCCGGGCCGTTGGTCCTGTGGCTATGCTCCGCAACTGCTGGTCGGGTTACTCGGCTGACGCCGTCCGCCGATCCCGCGGCATGGAGAATATTTCGGAGGTCACTGTGCCGACGGTCGAAGCGGCGGACCTGAAGGTCCGCACTCTGGGGCCCTGCCGGATCGAGTCACCCTTGGCTCCCGTCCTGGACGGCAGGCGTAGCTCCCTGCACTGCGTCGACGAAGACGACCTGGTGCTCTTCGATGACACCCGGACGATGGCTTTGGCCCGTGGCAACGGCACGGACCAGCTGCCGGGGTTCGAACCGGCCGGCCCGCGCCGGCGCATCTTCTTCGACCCGGCCAAGACCCGAGTCGGGATCGTCACCTGCGGCGGCCTCTGCCCCGGCCTCAACGACGTCATTCGCGCCCTGGTGCTGGAGTTGACCTCCCGCTACGGGGTGAACCGCATCTTCGGCTTCCGCAACGGCTACCAGGGCTTCATCCCCCGCTACGGCCACGGCGTGATCGACCTCACCCCCGAGGCGGTGGCGAGCATCAACGAGAACGGCGGAACGATGCTCGGCTCCTCCCGCGGCGGGCAGGACCCCAACGAGGTCGTCGACTGCCTGGACCGGATGAGCATCAACATCCTGTTCGTCATCGGCGGCGACGGCTCGATGCGCGGCGCGATGGAGATCGCCCGGGTGATCGCCGAGCGGGGCGAGAAGATCGCCGTCGTCTGCATCCCGAAGACCATCGACAACGACATCCCGTTCATCGACCGCAGCTTCGGTTTCCAGACCGCGTTCTCCAAGGCCGCCGAGGCGATCGGGGTGGCCCATGTCGAGGCCACCTCAGCGCCGAACGGGGTGGGCGTCGTCAACGTGATGGGCCGGCACTCCGGCTTCATCGCGCTGTACGCGACGCTGGCCAACAGCGACGCCGACATCGTGCTGATCCCCGAGGTGCCCATCACCCTCGAAGGCGAGAACGGCCTGCTGCCCTACCTGCACCGTCGCGTCATCGACCGCGGGCACGCGGTGGTGGTCGTGGCCGAAGGAGCCGGGCAGGACCTGCTCGTCGGCGAACCGTACGCCACGGACGCCTCCGGCAACGTCAAACTGCACGACATCGGACCCTACCTCTGCCAGCGGATCAACGACTGGTTCGACGCCCGCAACACCGAACTGAACGTCAAGTACATCGACCCCAGCTACATGATCCGTGCCGTACCGGCCAACCCCTACGACAGCGTGTACTGCATCCGGCTGGCGCACGCCGCCGTCCACGCCGCGATGGCCGGGCGTACCGAGGTCGTGGTCGGCCGCTGGCACCGCCGCTTCGTCCACGTGCCGATCCCGTTGGCCGTCAGCCACCGCAACCAGGTCGACCCCACCAGCGACCTGTGGCTGTCCGTGCTCGAGACCACCGGTCAGCCGGCGATGTTCGACTGATCCCGCCGCTGGGTGCCGGCGTCCGTACGGCGGTTGACCCCGCGGTGACGGCGGCACCCGGAGACGGGCTCCTGCGGTGCTTGCCGCATCGAAGTGCCCACCTGTCCGAATCTCGTATGCCTGCTGCCGGTCGCTCTGAACTACATTCCTTTCGGACCGCCGGGAGGGGTACGGGGATGGATCAAGCGGCACGGCTGCGCGCGGAAGAGTTCGCGGCGATCACGGCCCAGGTGAGGGAGAACCTGCACCGTGGCCTGTTCAGGAGCCTCGACGAGCGCGGCGGCGCGCAGGAGCTGATCCGCCAGCAGTACTCCGGCCGCTACCCCTTCGAACTGCTCCAGAACGCCAACGACGCGGCGACCGCCGGCCGCGCCTGCTTCGTGCTGACCGACACCGCCCTGATCGTCGCCGACGACGGCCTCGGCTTCCAGGACGCACAGGTGGAGGCGATCTGCTCACTCGGCCGCTCCTCGAAAGACCCGGGCACGGCGGTCGGTCACAAGGGGCTCGGCTTCAAATCGGTCGGCGAGATCACCGACCGGCCCCAGGTCGTCTCGGCCGGCACCCGGTTCCAGTTCGACGGCGCCCGGCTGCACGGCGAGATCACCCGCCTCGCCGGTCCGCTGCCGGCCGGGCAGCGGCTGCCCGTCTACGCGTTCCCGTTCCCGGTCGAACCGGCCGACCTCGAACCCGACGCCCCGGTGATCGACGAACTGCTCGGCGACGGGCTCCGCACCGTCATCCGGCTGCCGCTGCGCGACGGCGTCGACCGGGACACCGTCGCCGGCCACCTGGTCACCCACCTGCGGCCCCGGCTGCTGCTGTTCCTGCCCAACATCACCCGGCTCGACCTGCGCGGCACCGGCGCCGACTTCTCCGCCCACGTCACCCGCGGTGCCGGCGGCCGGGTGTCGCTCGGCGACGAGGAATGGCTCGTCCACCGGCACGAGACCGCCCCACCGCCGGAACTGCTGGCCCCGCTCGGTGAGGCGTGGGCCGGGATCGAGGCGGTGCGCTGGTCCCTGGCCGTGCCGTTGGACGCCGACGCCCGCCCGCGTACCGACGAACTGTTCCCTATGCACGTCTACTTCCCCACCGAGGAGGAACCCGGCCTGCACGTGATGGTCCACGCCGAATGGGTGCTCGGGATGGACCGGCGGCAGCTCGCCGCGACACCCGAGGCGATGCCGTACAACCGGTGGCTCACCGCGCGGGTCGCCGAGTCGGCCGGGCAGCTCGCCACCGCCCTGGTGACCGGCTACGACGCCGTGACCGCGGTCGTCCCCGCCGATGCCGCGCCCACTCCCGGCGCCGGTGAGGCGCTGCGTGACGGCTGGCGTGAAATCCTGGCGGGCACGCCGTTCCTACCGGTCGCGGACGGGTCGCTGGCCCGGCCGGTCGACGTCGGGCTGCTTCCGGCGACCATTCCGGACGCCACCGTCGCGCATCAGGTCGCCGGCCTCGACGGCGGCCGGGCTCTGCGGCCCGACCTGGAGATGTCCGGGCCGGTCCGATCGTTCCTGACCGGCAGCGTTCGGGTCGAGGCGATGACCGTCAAGGAGTTCCTGACCCTGCTGCACCCGCCGTCGCCGGAGACCGCCGACCGCTACTACGGGTTCCTCGCCGACTGGCGGGACCAGGCGTCCGGGCGGCAGCTCGTCGGGTACCTGCGGGAGTCGCCGTGTGTGCTCACGGTCCACGGGGAGGTCGTCACGCCCGCGAACGAACCGGTGTTCTTCCCCCGGACGCGAGGTGACTCGCTGGTGTCGGTCGACCTGCCGGTGCCGATCGCCGAGGTGCCGCCGGTCGAGGGGGCCGAGGCGCTGCTCAAAGAACTCGGGGTTCGGCCGTTCGAATGGCGGGAACTGATCAGCACGTTCCTGCTGCGGATCCTCGCCGACCCATCAGCCGACCCCGAACAGCGAGACCAGGCGATGGCCGGGCTACGGGCGTATCACGAGGTGCGGCGGACCGGCAGCGAGAGCCTGGTGCCGGCGCTGGGCACAGTCCTGCTGCCGGCCCGGACGGCCGCCGGCGACCGGGTGGAGCTGCGGGCCGGCGCCACCGTGTATTTCGGGGCGGACTGGACGGGCTCGGAGGATCTGGAGGCGATCTACGGGCCGTTCGGGGACGCCGAGTTCCTGGCCGCCGAGGCTCCGGACGACTCCGACCAGCGGCACACCGACCGGGAGTTCTACGAGATGCTCGGCGTCCTCGACCATCCCCGCCTCGACGAGGTCCGCAGCGGATACACCAACCGATATCCGACCTTCGCCCGATGGCGTGCAGAGCCACAGGTCCGGGCGGCCGCACTGTGCCATGGCCGTGACCAGCCTCTGAGATCTTTCTACCACCTGGACCGGCACGAGGAGCTGGTCGCCAGCCAGAACGAGAGCCGGTTGTTCGCTCTCTGGCGGCAACTGGCCCGGCGGTGGGGCGACATCTACGAGCCCGCCATGACGGCGACCTTCCGCTGCGGGCACGGCTGGCACACTGGAGACCGGGCCCGGCCCTGTGACTCCATGTTCGCCTACACCCTCCGGTCCCAGCGCTGGGTTCCCGTCGCCAAAGGCGCCACACGCGAACTCGTGCGCCCCCAGGACGCCTGGATCGACCAGCACGACCTGCCGAGACGCATCCGGGAGCGCCTACCGCGGATTCATGGGGCCATGCACGGCACGAAGGGCGGGGTTGCCTTGGCCAGTGCCCTGCACGTCACCGACGCGGGTCGACCGCGCGCCGGTGACCTGCTGGCACTGCTCGGCGACCTGGCCAGGGAGGCGGACGATCTCGGCGAGGTCACCCGGGACGTCGAGCTGGCCGCCCGGTGGGTGCAACGGACCCTCGACGATGTCCTGATCAACGAACCCCCGCACGCCGACCCGGCGTCGGTACGGGTACTCGCACGGCACGACGGTCGGCTCGTGTTCGTCGCGCAGCCGATGTTCGCCGACGACCCGCTGCTGAAGGAGACGTGGGAGCGACATGAGCCGATGCTGCACGCCGACACCGGCCTGGGGCGGCTCGTCCGATACCTGTCGCTGGTCCGCCTCGACGATGTGGTGACCACCGTTCCGGAACCCTTCGTCGATCATCCGGCCGAGCCCGTGCAACGGGCCGTCACCGAACGGATCGAGAACGCCAAGCCCTACCTGCTGGCGCTGGTGCGGGCAGAGAACGCGCGGGCCGAGACCACGGCACGCAACGCCCTGAGCCGCCTGCGGCTTGTCCTCTGCGACGACCTGGTGCTCCGCTACGAGTACGAAGGCAGCTCCATCGAACGCGACGACGCCGTCTGCTACATCGCCACCAGCATCGAACGGCACGACGACCGGCCACACCGCGTCGGCACCGCCTATCTCGAACTCGACCGCGAGACGCGGGAACCGCACTGGTTCCCGTTCGGCCGTCAACTCGCCCAGCACCTCGACGCGCCGGGCCTCGCCGACGCCGTCACCATGGTCTTCACCGCTCGGAAAGCCGACCGGAAAAGCATGATGGCCGACCGGCAGATCCGCCCGGAAGACATCGACGAGGCCCGTGAGCTGCTCGGTCTCCCCGCGGAGGAGGACATCGGTCACATCCTCGACAACCTCGTGACACCGGCCGACGGCTGGCCCGCACCCGGCTTCTCTCCCGCCCCGGCTCCCGGTTCCTCTCCGCCCACCTCTGCCGATACCTCTCCCTCTCCCAACCCCGAATCCGCCACCGCCACCGCCACCGCCACCGCCGCGACCGCGGGCGCCGCCTCCGCCGGCCCTGCCCCGGCCGCTGATCCGATCCCGCCGGTCGACTACGGCCAGGTGCGCCTCGTGGAGGGGACCCCGGGTGCGCTTGCGGAGAAGTCCGTCACTGCACGTCACGGCGGCTACGGCGGCGCGGCCCCGTCGGTGCAGACCGACGCCGAGAACCGCCGGGTCGGCAGGCGCGGTGAGGAGATCGCCTACCACGTGGAGCGTGCACGGCTGCGAGCCGCCGGACAGGACCCCGACCTCGTCGTGTGGGAGTCGCGGATCAACGAGCTGTCGCCGTACGACCTCCGCAGCGTCGACGATGACGGCCGGACCATCTTCATCGAGGTCAAGTCGACCCGGGCGGACGATCCCAGCGAGCCCTTCCACATCTCCGGCGCCGAACTGCTGCAAGCGGCCGCCCACCGCGACCGCTACCTCGTCTACCGGGTGACCCGGACCGACACGGCCACACCGCTGATCACCCGGATCACCGACCCGCTCGGCCGGATCAACGACGGCAACGGCCGGCTGCTGCTGAGCAAGGCCCAGATGACCCTCGCCGTCACCGTCGGGACCGGCTCATGACCGCACCCGATCCGTTCAAGGAGATGGTCCGGGCGCGGTCGTCGGCGTCCAGGGCACGTCGGCGGACGACAGGAGCGGCCAGTGGACCATCGTGTGATCCCGGGACGTGCACCTGGGACGACCGGGAGTCGCCACCATGACCGCCGCCCACACCCCTCGGCCGGGCCCGGCGCTCCGCGGAACCGTTGAGCATCAGGAGCGGGGCATTCGGCGGGCGGGGTGGCCGGTTCGCAGAAGCCTGCCGGATCATGCCCGGGGTGAAGCTGTTCCTGGTGCGGCATGCGATGCCCGCGTTCGCTCCCGACGTTCATACGGCTGCCTGGAATCTGAGTAGCGAGGGCCGACGCGAGGCGAGGAAGCTCGCGCGGACATTGCCGACGGGCGCCCTGCTGGTCGCGAGTCAGGAACCGAAGGCGCGGCAGACGTTGGAACCGGCGGGCGCAGTGCACTCGGACGAGCGGTTCGGCGAGGTGGCACGAGACGAGCCGTACGAGGGCGACTTCCGGGCGCGTCGGCGCGCGTATGTGGCCGGCACGGACTACGCCGGCTGGGAGCCCCGGGACCAGGTATCGGCTCGATTCGCTGAGGGCGTGAGATTCTGGATCGCTCGGGCGGGGGAGCGACCGCTGGTGATCGCGAGCCATGGCATGGCCCTGACCTTGTGGCTGACGACGACGATCGGCCTCGCGGACCCGGGCGCCTTCTGGACCGGCCTTCGGCTACCTGACCTTCTCGCTGTCGATCTGACCGGCAAGCGGGTGACCCGGCCCGATCCGGCGATCCTTCGGGCATCTCCTGAGCCGGCCCGGCGTACCGACGCCGCCGGGCAGGCCCGGACGGCTGATGGGTGAGTCGGTTTCCGTTCTGGAGTTGATGGCTTTGCGTTGTCGGGGTGCGCTGTCACAGTGGAGCGATGAATCGCACGGCGGTCGTGGTGGACGGCTCGGTCGGGGTTGACGCGGCGGCGTTCGCGGCGGCGTGGGGGTTGGAGCCGGATGCGGGTGGGCCGGCTGAGACAGAGCAGGTCCCGGAGGGTTCCTTCCTGCCCGGTGTGGCGGAGCTGATCTGGGTGCCGTTGGCGGTGAACCTGGCGTCTGCGGTGGTGTATGACCTGGTACGGCGGGTGTTACGGCGGGCGGGTGCACCGCGGGAGGTGTCCGAGGTGGAGGTGGTGGAGTTCACCTCTGCGAGCGGGGACCGGGTGGTGGTGGCGAGGGCGCGGCGGGAGGTGTCGTGATCGACATCGAAATCCGGGAGGTGTCGGCCGCCGAGGACGGATCGTTCGGGGTTCGGGTTGATTTCGGCGACGGCGGCGGTGCCGACGTGACCGTGTCGGCGCCGCTGGACGACGCGGCCGAGAAGCTGCTGGCCTGGTATTTCGAGGAGCATCTGCGGTACCCGTTCTTGGACAAGGACCTGGAACGTGGGGCCGCCGAGCTGGTCGCCGAGTACGGTCGGGCGCTGTTTCGGCAAGTGTTCACCGGTGAGGCGGAGTTCGGATACCGGCGGGCGTTCGACGTGGGGTTCGAGGGTTACCGGCTGGTGGTACGGGGATCGTCCGGTTTCCAGCGGTTGCATTGGGAGACGCTGTGTGATCCGGACCGGGGCGAGCGGCTGGCGCTGCGGATGCCGGTCGTACGCCAGGACTCGCGGATTCTGCTGCAGTACCAGTCACCGGAGCCGGCCCCGACGTTGAACATCCTGGTCGTGACGGCACGGCCGTTCGGTTCCCGGGACGTCGGCTACCGGCTGATCTCACAGCCGTTGCTGGACGCGATCGGGCAGACCACCATGCCGGTGACAGTGGACCTGGTGCGGCCGGGGACCTGGGAGGCGATGCGTGACACGCTCCGCGCGGCCGCGCGGGACCGTGGCCAGGGCTGGTATCAGGTGGTCCATTTCGATCTTCATGGCGGGTTCGGTGCGCCGGACGAGTTCGCGGCGGGGGCGGGTTCGGGCCGGTATCTGTTCGATCCGGCGAGCGCGTCCACGCGGGGCCGACAAGGTTTTCTGTTCTTCGAGACGGGCAAGGCGGGTGTGGCGCGGCCGGTGCCGTCGTCGGATGTCGCGCGGTTGCTGGCGGAGCATCGCGTGGCGGTAGCGGTGCTGAACGCCTGCCAGTCGGCGATGCAGGACGGCAACGAGGCAAGCCTGGCCCAGGATCTGGTTGCGGCGGGCGCGCCGGTGGCGATCGGTATGGCGTACTCGGTCACGGTCAGCGCCGCGAAGCAGGCGATGCCGGTGCTCTACAGTCGGCTCGTCGCCGGCGACGACCCGGTGAAGGCCGCGTTCGAGGCGCGCCTGTCCTTGCACGACATGAAGGCCCGCCGTGGGCACTTCGAGCAGGACCTCGACCTGGAGGACTGGATCCTGCCGGTGGTGTTCGCCCGGCGCGAGCCGCGGCTGCGTTTGCGGCCGCTGACCTCCGTCGAGTCGGAGGCATTCTACCAGCGGCGGGAGCAGGTGAGTGTGGCGCCCGCGGTGAAGTACGGGTTCGTCGGCCGCGACCTCGACCTGCACGCGCTGGAGCGTCTGCTGTTGATCGACCCGCGTGGTGGCCAGGCGCTGGTGCGGGGATGGCCGGGGCTGGCAAGTCCACCCTGCTGGCGCATGCCGGTTGGTGGTGGCAGCGGACCGGACTGGTGGACCAGGCATTCCACTTCTCCTACGAGCACCAGGCATGGACCGCCGACCAGATCGTCCGGCATATCGCGAAGCACCTGCTGACAGCGGCCGAACTCACCGACTGGGAGTCGATGAGCCCCGCCGCGCAAACGGGGTTGGTCACCGCCCGGCTGCGCGCCGCCCGGCATCTGATCGTCATCGACAACGCCGAGTCGATCGCGGCGAGCCCGGCGGCGATCCCGCATGCACTGCCCGATCTCGAACGCGACCGGTTGGTGCGGTTACTGGCCGGGTTGCGAGGCGGGCGAACGTTGCTGCTGGTCGGATCCCGGGAGGACGAGGCCTGGCTGGCCGGTTCGACGTTCGCCGGCAGCGTGTACGACCTGCCGGGTCTGGACCCGCAGGCCGCCGCCGACCTGATGGAACGCATCCTCGACCGGCACGGCGGTACGCAGTGGCTGAGCGAGACCACCGAGCAGGTGCAACGGGAGGCGTTGACCGACCTGGTTCGCCTACTGGACGGCTACCCGTTGCCGATGACCGTGGTCGTGCCGCAACTGGCCGATACCCCACCGACGCAGGTCCTGGCCGAGTTGCGGGCCGGGCACGAGAACGCCGATCCGACGATGGCCGCGCGGCGGGCGATCGAGTACAGCCACGGCAAGCTCGACCCCGTCCTGCAGAAATCCATCCTGCTGCTGGCCCCGTTCACCGCCAGCATCCCGGTCCCGGTGCTCGACGCCTACGTCGAGGCGCTACGCATCGATCCTGCCGGTGTCGATCTCGATCCTGTGGACCTGCCGGCCGCTGTCGCCGAGTTGCGCCGTGTCGGTCTGGCGGCCGAGCATCCGACCATGGTCGGTTTCGTCCAGATCGTTCCGATCCTGCCGTACTTCCTGCGGAACCGGCTGCGGGACAACCCCGCACTGGAGCAGACGTGCGGCAACGGGCACTACCTGCTGTACACCGCGCTTGCTGCCACCTACGAGAAGCTGCTCACCGGCAACGACCCTCGTCAGAGGGCGACCGGCCAAGCCGTGGTCAAGGCCGAATACGCCAACCTCACCGCCGCTGTCGATCATGCCCGGCGTACGCGGCAGCCGGTCCTGGCCCTGATCCGCGCTCTGAGCCACTATCTGGACCAGACTCAACAGCACGGCACCCGCCGGAGCCTGCTGGAAGTCGCCATCGCCTGCCACCCCATAGCAGAAACCCCAGACGAACAGTGGGAGCTACTAGACCTGCACAACATGGCCGGCCATACAGCCATGGCCCAGCACCGACTCGGCGATGCGGCCCAGCACTACACCACCGAACTGGCCATGAAACAAGCCCTCGGTAACCGCCGCTCCGAAGCCGTCACCTACCACCAGCTCGGCAGGGTTGCGCAGGAGCAGCGGCGTTTCGGGCAGGCCGAGCAGCACTACCGGCAAGCCCTCGACATCGACCTGGAGTTCGGTAACCGGCACGGCGCGGCGCGCACCTACCACAATCTCGGTGTGGTCGCGCAGGAGCAGCGGCGTTTCGAGCAGGCTGAGCAGCGCTATCGGCAAGCCCTCGACATCCTGCTGGAGTTCGGTGACCGGCACGGCGCGGCGCGCACCTATCACCAGCTCGGTGTGGTCGCGCAGGAGCAGCGGCGTTTCGAGCAGGCTGAGCAGCATTACCGGCAAGCCTCGACATCCTGCTGGAGTTCGGTGACCGGCACGGCGCGGCCGGCACCTATCACCAGCTTGGCTGGGTCGCGCAGGAGCAGCGGCGTTTCGAGCAGGCTGAGCAGCATTACCGGCAAGCCTCGACATCCTGCTGGAGTTCGGTGACCGGCACAGCGCGGCCGGCACCTATCACCAGCTTGGCTGGGTCGCGCAGGAGCAGCGGCGTTTCGAGCAGGCTGAGCAGCATTACCGGCAAGCCTCGACATCCTGCTGGAGTTCGGCGACCGGCACAGCGCGGCCGGCACCTATCACCAGCTTGGCTGGGTCGCGCAGGAACAGCGGCGTTTCGAGCAGGCTGAGCAGCATTACCGGCAAGCCCTCGACATCAAGCTGGAGTTCGGCGACCGGCACGGCGCGGCCGGCACCTATCACCAGCTCGGTGTGGTCGCGCAGGAGCAGCGGCGTTTCGAGCAGGCTGAGCAGCATTACCGGCAAGCCCTCGACATCAAACTGGAGTTCAGTGACCGGCACAGCGCGGCCGGCACCTATCACCAGCTCGGTGTACTCCTAGCCGAACTCAACCGACACGGCGCCGCCGTCACCACCCTGCTGTGGGCCGGCCCGGAGGGGGTGCTCGGCTACTACGCCGAGCTGGACCTGCCGCACGTGCTGGTCCGTCCGGGCAGCGACCTGGACGAGTTGCGCGCC
>NZ_JBFAMR010000051.1:0-60355 GCF_040656595.1 Actinoplanes sp. NPDC049802 | reverse complement strand
TGACGATCTCCGGGGCTCCGTCGCCCTTGAGTTCGCGCTTGACCAGGCCCGCGAGGGTGCCGGCGGGGGGCAGCTCGATGATGCCCGTGACGCCGCCGTCGGCTACGGCAGCCTCTACTACGCCTTCGCCGTGCTGCTGCACCCCGTCGCCGCCGACCTGCACGTGGCGCCCACGGCCGTGACCGGGGCGCTCACCACCGCGATCCTCGTGCAGGCGGCGATGGCCGTACCCGTCGGCAGGCACCTCGACCAGCACGGCGGCCGCGCCCTGATGACCGCCGGCGCCGTTTTGGGCGCCGGCATGCTGGCGGCCTGGTCCCAGGTCCGTACGGTGTGGCAGCTGTATCTGGTCTTCGCCGGGATCGGCATGGCCATGGCGATGGCACTGTACGAACCGGCCACCGCCGTGATCGTGTCCTGGTTCGACGCCCGTACCCGCCCGAGGGCGATCCTCGCCATGATCGTCGTCGCCGGGTTCGCCAGCACCGTCTTCATGCCGTTGACCGGCCGGCTCACCGACCGGCACGGCTGGCGTGCCACCCTGCTGATCCTCGCCGTCCTGTACGCGGCGCTCGCCGTCCCGCTGCATCTGGCCGTGGTGCGCCGGCCCCCGTGCGCCACCCGCGCCGCCCGGCCCGCCGCCGCCGGGCAACGCCGGGCCCTGCTGCGTGCGGCCGTCCGTGACAGCCGGTTCTGGTGGCTGACCACCGCCTTCGTCGCCCACGCCGCCGCGATGACCGCGATGACCGTCCACCTCGTCGGCTACCTGACCAGCCGTGGCCACCCCGCCACCTTCGCCGCCACGATCGCCGGACTGCTCGGTGTGCTGTCCGTGACCGGGCGCCTTCTGCTCACCGCCGCCGGGCGCCGGCTGCGGCTGCACCGCGTCGTCGCCGCCGTGTTCCTCCTTCAGGCCGCCGCCGCGCTCGGTCTCCCGGCGCTCGCCGGCAGCCGCCCCGGCGCGATCATCGCCGTCACCGCCTTCGGGCTCGGGTTCGGCATCGCAGGTCTCGCCACCCCACAACTGCTCGCCGACCGGTACGGCACCACCGCCTACGCGGGCATCGCCGGAACCCTCGCCGCCTTCGTCACCCTCGCCAGGGCGGGCGCCCCGCTCGCCGCCGCCGGCCTGCTCACCACCTCCGGCGGCTACCGCACCGTCCTGCTCGCCATCGGCGGCGCCGGCCTGATCGCCGCCGCCGGCATACTGACCCGCGCCGGCGCCCCACGCCCGGCCGGGGCGGTCATCACACCGGCTGCGGGCCGTTGCGCGCCAGAACCCATGCGGCGGGAATCAGCACCGCGTACATGACCAGGCCGTACGCCAGCAGTGTCAAGACCACCGTCGGTGCCGCCGAAGCCGCGAAGAACAGGCCGAGCGTCAGGTTCCGTACCCCGGTCGTCATCGCCACGGCCCGCCGCCGCGCCGCGGAACCCGGCACGGGCACCGCCACCGGCAGCAGGCACACGGCCACCAGCACGGCGATCACGCCGATCCCGGCCCACCCCACCCGCGGCAGCCGGGACACCCCGGTGACCACGAAGTATCCGACCAGGCCGGCGAGCAGCACGTCCGCCACCCGCCGGGCGATCCGGTGCGCGCGCGCCGCCGCGCCGGGACGGAACCGGCGCAGCCACATCCCCACCGCCAACGGCACGACCTGTCCGAGGAACCCACCGCCCACCAGCAGCAACCCGGCGGGCCCGGACGGGACGACATCCTGGCCCGCGACCGCCGCCCACACCGGGACGCTCACCAGACCGGCCGGCGCGAGCGCGACCTGCAAGGCGGCGCTCATCGCCAGGTCGCCCCGGGCGTGCAACGTCAGCAGCGCGCCCGTTCCCCCGCCCGGCGCGGCGGCCGCGAGCAGCACCCCGAGAGCGACCTCCGACCGCAGAGCGGCGGCCGTCACCAGCGCCACAGCCAGCCCCGGCAACAGGACGACATTGACGGCCACCGCACCCGCCACCACACCCCGCCGTGCCACCAGCCCACGGAAGTCGTCCACTGTCGCGGCCGTACCGATCGCCGTCATCGACGCGACGAGCAGCAACGCGACCACCGCCGTGGTCACCGCGTCATCCGCGCCACCGCACGCCGGCCGCGCCGGCTCACCAACCCGTCCAGTACGTGTACGGCGTCCCGGCCGACGCCCCGCAATGTGGCGGACGCGAGACTGCGCTGCCGCTCCAACCCGACGAAGCCGAGCCCCGGCACCGTCGTCGACAGCCCGCCGGCATGTGCCGGGCGACCGTGCGCGTCGAGGCCGCCGCTGTCCGCGAGGTACGGCAGATCCGGTCGGTAGCCGGTCGCCAGCAGCACCACGTCGACCCGCTCGGAGGCGCCGTCGGACCACACCACCCGGTCGCCGTCGAGCCGCTCGAACATCGGCCGGTGGTCGGGCCGCCCGGCGCGGATCGCCGCCCGGTACCGGCCGTCATCGATCACCGGTACCGTGTTCGGCGCCAGCCGCGGGCCCAGCCACGCCGTGTCCAGCCCGGTACGCGTCAGCCACCAGTGGAAATCGCGGCCCAGGACGCGCTGGGCCTGGAACCGCAGCGGCCCACGGGTCGTCAGGCTGACGGTGGCGGTCCGGGCCAGCTCCACCGCGATCTGCACCGCCGAGTTGCCGCCGCCGACCACCACCACCCGTTCACCCGCGAACCCGTCCGGGTTCCGGTACCGCGCCGCGTGCAGGACTCTGCCCCGGAACGAGTCCAGGCCCGGCAACGCCGGCCGTGCCGGACTGCCGAAGCCGCCGCTGGCCGCCACCACCAACGGCGCCCGCGCCACCGAGCCGTCCGCCATGGTGATCGTGTGAACACCGCCCTCGGCGGTGACCCGTTCGACTCGGCACCCGAAGCGGATCTCCGCGTCGAGGCGCGCGGTGTAGGCGGTCAGATAGCCGACGACCTCGTCGCGCAGCGGATACCGTTCCGGGTCGCCGGGAAACGGCATCCCGGGCAGCGCCGAGAACCGGGCGGGTGAGAACAACGTCAGGCTGTCGTAGTACGACGGCCAGGAGCCGCCCGGCCGGGCCGAGGCGTCCAGGACGAGCGGCCGCAGCCCGCGTCGCATAGCGGTGTGGGCGGTGGCGAGGCCGGCCTGGCCGCCACCGATGACGACGATGTCCACGGAGGTCATGCCGAACAATGTATCGTCACTTCGGGGAATGACGAAATGTTCACCGGAGGGATACTGGTAGCCGATGACCGCGCCCACGCCGCTCGACGGCCCCACCCGGGACTTCCTGAAAGCCCTGGCGAGCGAAACCCGTCAACAGATCATGATGCTCTTCGCCGACGGCCGCGAACATGCCGTCGGCGAGATCGCGGCCGCCTGCGGGCTCGGTCAGTCGACCGCGAGCGAACAGCTCGCGATCCTTCGCCGTGGCGGCCTGCTCACCTCGGCGCGCGACGGCAAACTCGTCCGCTACCGCGCGGACCCCGCCGCCATCGGTGACCGCCTCGCCCACTTGCAGGGATACCTCACCTGCTGCTGCCCGCCCACCCCGGCAGCGGACGGCCCGGCGAGCTGAGCCGCGCGGTGACGGCACAGGGCTGCCGAACGGCTTGACGCATTCCCTTATAGGCATATGATGGCTGGCGTGGCACGAGCAGCGACGACGTCGGACGCGTTCAACGCGATCGCCGAGCCGCAGCGCCGGGACATCCTGACGCTGCTGCGGGCGGGGGAGTGGCCGGTCACCGACCTGGCCCGGGAGCTGGGGATGACCCAGCCACAGGCCTCCAAGCACCTGCGGGTGCTCCGGGAAGTGGGGCTGGTGCGGGTCCGCGAGGCCGGCAAACAGCGCCTCTACGGCCTCGACGCCCGCGGACTGCGGCCCATCCACGAGTGGGTCGGCGGATTCGAACAATTCTGGACCGGCGGCTTCGACCGGCTGGAGACCTACGTGCGGCACCTCAAACAGACCCGCCAGGAGGACTGACCGATGGCAAGCACCGCGACCACCGACCGGGAGATCGTCATCTCCCGGGTCATCGACGCCCCACCGGACCTGGTGTTCGAGGCCTTCACCGACGTCCGCCACCTGTCCCGGTGGTGGGGGCCGCACGGCTTCACCACCACCACCCGCTCCTTCGAGTTCCGTACGGGCGGCGTCTGGGACTTCGTCATGCACGGCCCGGACGGCACCGACTACCAGGAGTGGATCACCTGGACCGACATCTCCGCACCGGAGCGCATCGCGATGCTGCACGGCGAGTCCCGCGACGACCCGGACGCCTTCGCCTCGATCCTCACCTTCACGGCCGACGGCGCCGCCACCCGGATCGTGATGCGCACGATCTTCCCCTCCAAGGAACTGCGCGACCGGGCTGTCGAGAAATACCACGCGATCGAGGGCGGCCGGCAGACGCTCAGCAACCTGGCGGCCTACGTCACCGGCCTGCGACACACCGGGGAACCGCGCTGATGGCCGGGAAAGTGTTCTTCAGCGTGTCGATGTCGCTCGACGGCTTCACCGCGCCGGAGTCGATGGACGGCATCCTCGCCACGCCCGAACAACGCGAACAGGACCCGAGGCTGGACCGCTGGGTCGCGCAATGGAGGGAACTGCACGCGTGGATGCTGCCGCTGCGATTCTTCCGCGAGAACCTCCACCTCGGCGACGACGGCGAGGAAGGCCGCGACAACGACATCGCCCGGCAGACGTACGAGCGCACCGGCGCCGGCATCATGGGAAAGCGCATGTTCGACCTCGGCGAGCGCTCCTGGCCGGAGGAACCGCCCTTCCACACCCCCGTCTACGTCGTCACGCACCAGCGGCGCGACCCCTGGAAACGGCCGGGCGGGACCACCTTCCACTTCATCGGCGACGGCATCCACCGCGCCCTGGAGCAGGCCCGCGACGCCGCCGGAGACCGGGACGTCCGCATCGCCGGCGGGGCCGACACGATCCTGCGATTCCTGAACGCGGGCCTGATCGACGAGTTCACGATCGCCGTCTCACCCGTGCTGTTCGGTGCCGGATCCCGGCTGTTCGACGGCATCGACGCGTCCCGGATCGCCCTGGAGCCGGTCCGTTCGGAGCCGACGGCACGGGTGACGCACCTGACTTACGCCGTACGCCCCCGGTAGCCGCGCAGCGGATCGTCACGGCCGGGCGATTCGCCGGCACGACCCTGCACCGGCCTGGACGCCGGCATCGCGGCGATCGGCACGGCCGACGTGGTCAACGCCGGCCGGCCAGGTGGTCCTGCAGCAGGTTGTGGCGGAACTGATGGACACCGCCGGCCCGCCGCAGGACCCCGCGGGCGTACGCCTCGTCCAGGGCGCTCATCATCCGCAGCGGCATCCCGTTGACGGCCGCGCACACCACCCGGGCCAGGCAGAACTGCCCCCAGGCGCTGAGGCAGATCACCGAGCCGGCGCCGACCAGCCCCGCCACGGCCCATGTGCCCGGGTTGGCGTCCGGGAACGCCACCACGCCCATGGCTGTCGTGGCCAGGCCGGCCGCACCTCCCGCGGTCAGCGCGGTCGCCCGGTCGATGTGCAGCGAACGGTCGGGCCTGGTCGCGGCGGCCGCCACCGTCGAACCGGCGACCAGGGCGCTCACGGTCCCGGCCGACAGCATCAGGCCCAGACTGAAGAGTGGTTCCCCGTACAGCGTGGAGACGGCCGCCAACGGCAGGCCGACCGCGGCGAACATCCTGCACGCGCCACCGAGCGTGAGCCGCCGCGGCACCGACCGGTCCGTGAACAACAGACGGCCGTAGGCCGCCGCCAGGCCGATCACGGTTCCGATGTACCAGCAGGTCACCCACGGCGGGGCGGAACCCATGCTCTCCGCCGCGAGCGGTATCGCCGCCGCCGTCGTGGTCAAGGCGACGACGACGGCGAACGCGACCGAGACGAACTGCGCGGTGGGAACCGGCTTGAACTCGTGGAAATGCCACCAGGCCAGCTCGTACGTCCGCTGCTCCCGCAGATGCGCGGCGACCGTGCCGAGCCAGCGGCGAACCCGGGCCACCTCCTCAACGGTCCGGGCCGGCCGGCCGGCCAGCGCGGTCGCGTACGCGGCGGGAACCAGATGCTCCAGCAGATGCTGCTCGACGCCGCCGCGGGTCGCGGCCCAGCCGGCGTCGAGCAGCTCCTTCGGGTCACGGCCGCGGTCCTGATAGACGGTACGGGCCAGCCAGATCATCAGCGGGGTGGACAGCGCCTGCGCCAGCGGCGCGTTCGGCACCGCCGTCAGATGCTCGACCACCGGCCGCCAGCGGCGGTCGCTGAGCGCCGCGCTGTCGGCCAGGTGCCGTGCGGCGTCGCGGGCCGCCACCGGCTGGATCTCCACCACAGCGGCGGCGGGAACCGGGCCGGACGCCGCCACGGCCGCCTCATAGGGCACGGTGCGGCAGGTGACCACCAGGCCGTGACCGGCGCCGGCCGCACGGGAGATCTCGCGGATCGCCGCCTCCTGCAGGGCGCCGGCCATCTCGTCGAGGCCGTCCAGCACCGGCAGGATCAGCCCCCGTGCGAACAGGTCGCGGGCGAGCGTACGCGGTGTGCCGCCCGGCCCGCGCACCTGCCGGGCCAGCCGGCGATCGATCATCGCGATCTGCTCGGCGACCCAGTCGTCGAGGCCCGGCACCGGATTCCAGCCGGCCGCCGACAGCACCACCGGCACCGGCTCCCGTGGCCCGCGCCGCGCCAGCAGCTGCAGTGCCAGGTTCAGCACCAGCATCGACTTGCCGGCGCCGGGCTCACCGAGCACGATCAGCCGTTTCGGGCCGTCCGGGGCGGTGAACAGATCGCCGATCACCGCGTACTCACCGGCGAGTTCGGCCGGCCCGCCGCCCGGTGTGCCGCGCACCGAGGCCCAGCTCGCCATCACGGCCTGCGCCCGGGCGCTGGACAGCCACCGGATGTTCAACGGCCACGGGTCACCCACCCGCCGGGCGTTCTGTTCCGCCTGCCACTGCTCCCGCTGCGCGTCGGCCAGCCACGACAGCACGGCGGCGGTGTCGTCGTCAGGCTCCGTCCGTACCTCGCCCTGTCGCCACAGCCAGGAGAGCGCCCCGATGGCGATCGCGGTCGCTCCGGTGCCGCCGAAGACGACACTCGCCCACTTGTCGGCGCGCTCCAGCCCCTCCCGCTGCAGGAACCAGATCAACGCCCCGAACAGCAGTGCCAGCACGACCAGGCAGACGGCGAACCACAGCCGGGGATTTCGAGACCATCGGAGCACCCAGACATGCTGCCAACGAAGGAGACGAAACGACATTGCCCGTACGGGCGACTCATCGACATCCGTCTAATAAAGTGAGGACTTCTCAGGTGAGCCGGGCTTGATCAAGGGCTCCGGGGCGAGGAACTGGATGCCCTGCAAGCTGGGCGTTCACGCCCTTCATGAGGGCCGGGACGGCTGCCGGCCGTCGGCGCCGTCGCCGGGGCGGCGGTCGAGGATGATGTCACCGGCCTTGCGCAGCACCTGCGACCGGGTGCGGTCGCCGTGGTCGGCTGCCAGGAAGTGTTCTCCGATGAGGAGACAGAACGCGAGGACGCTGCGGGCCTCCACCTCCTCCGGGTCGTCGCAGAACGTGCCGATCATCTGCCTCAGCAGGCCCATCCGCCGGTTGTCGACCCGGCGCAGGCGATCGGCGACCACCTGATCGCGGCGTGCCCAGTCTCGGATCGCCAGGTCGATCGGCAGGAGCCGGTCGCTGGAGAAGGTCATCACCCCGGCCCGGGTGATCCGGGTCTTCGGGTCGCCGCCTCTGCGTTCGATGCGCTCGGCCACCTCGTCGGTGCTCTCCCGTTCCCAGGTGTCCAGCATGGCCGTCAACAGGGCCTCCCGGTCGGTGAAGAAGCCGTAGAAACCGCCCTTCGTCACGCCGAGCCGCTTGGCCAGCGCCTCGACCCGAACCGTGTCCGGGCCACCGACCGCGAGCGCTTCCAGCCCGGCCTCGATCCATCGGTCTCGCGGCGTCCGCGTCTCGAACTTGATGTGACCCACCCCACTCTGCCGTATACGCCTCCGTACATGAGGCGCTACCTTCACCGCATACGGAAGCGTATACGAATTGACCAGGTAACTCAGGAGGGGCGTCGTGGATGTCTTCGGTGCGGTGGCGGATCTGTACGAGCAGGCGCGGCCCGGCTATCCGCCCGAGGTGACCGCCGCGATCATCGACTATCACGGCGGCTCTCCCGCCTCGGTGGCCGAGATCGGCGCCGGCACCGGCAAGGGCACCGAGATCCTCGCCGCCATCGGCGCCCCTCTGACCTGCATCGAACCGGACCCGCGGATGGCCGGTCTGCTCAAAGCGAAGTTCCCCCGGGCGAAGGTGCTCGTCGGTGATTTCGAGCATTGGAACCCGCCGCCCGGCGGGGTCGACGTGCTGGGCTGTGCCATGGCCTGGCACTGGCTGGACCCGGGCGACCGCAACCCGAGAGCGCGCGCGGCGCTGGCGCCCGGGGGAGTCCTCGCCCTCTTCGGGCACCGGTACGGCTACACCGACCCCCAGCAGGCGGCGCGCATCCGATCGGCGCTCGACTCGCTCGACCCGACCGCGAAGGAACGCCCGGCTGACTGGATGTACCACGACGTGATGGCCGGCGGCGAGTTCACCGACGTCCGGCTGGTCCGGTTCCGCCGTGACCTGCCGCTCAGCCGTGCCCGGTATCTCGCGCTGATCAGCACCTTCGGCCCGTTCCTGACCCGCCCGCCGGAGTTGCGCCGGCGCGGTCTCGAGGTGCTGGGCCGGCTGGCCGACGACTTCGGCGGCACCGTGACCCTCGACCTGCAGACCACCCTGACGCTGGCCCGCAAGCGTCGCGAGGGGTAGGCGTGAATCCGGTCCGGCGCCACGGCCCGGCACCTCGGCCGGGACGTCGCCGCCCGCCTCATCCGGCCACGACGGCTCTCCGATTGATCAGATCGACGACGTACGCCACGTCCGCGGCGTCGAGGAGAACGCCCTCGTGTGTGCCACGCCGGTCGTTCGTGCCGCGCAACCACAGGAGCGTCTCGACGTCGCGGGCGCCGCGCACCGCGATCCACATCACCCGGGCGGTGGGGCACCGGGTGGCCGGGCCGACCCACGCCCGCTCGACGGCGGACCACGGCACCGTGTGAGTCCGCGGCACGTTTCTGACCCGGACGCCGTAGTCGCTGACGGCCACGCCGATGTGCGTCATCCGCCAGATGAGTGCGGCACAGACGGCGAGGGCGGCGGCCGGCGGGAGCCATCCGATGTCGGGCCGTGCCCCCTCACCGGCGCCGCCGCACCACATGGCCAGGGCCAGCAGTGCCACCACCCCGGCACCCCAATAGCGCAGCCCACTGTCGATGGGGGACTCGTACGGCTCGACCCACCGGTGCATGATCGGCTTGCTGCTCACGCGGTCAGGAAGCGTCGGGCGCCGACCGGCCGGGCGCTTCGGCGGCGGTCTCGTGGGCGCGGCCGGACATCGCCCGCTCGGCCTCGGCCGAGGGTGAGACGCGACCGGAAGGATCGGCCATGCCGAAAACTTAACACTTGATCGACTCAAGTGGATGCGCCACCCGATGCTTGAGCCGATCAGGCACCGGTGGTGTCGCGACCGTGACCGTGGCGGGCCCATCTGGCCGCGGAGGTGGATTCCCGGTGCTGCCGGATCTGCTCGGGCGTCGAACGGCTCCGGCGGAACGAGGACCCGGAACGGCCCTCGTTCCGCCGGTTCGGCGTTACGCCCAGATGGCGAAGTCGCCGTCGGTGACACCGTCGAGGAACGCGTTCCACTCGTCGCGTGAGTACATCTGGACGGCGTCCGGGTTCTTCGAGTCGCGGAGCGCGATGGAGTCGTCGATCGCCGCCACCTGGATGCAGTTTCCGGTGGAGCAGAACGACGAGGTGCGCCAGTCAGCGCTGACCGGCTGTGGTTGCCGCATGACTATCTCCGATGAGATCGCCGGGCCCCGGCTCACAAACTCGCGGCCGCGGCCTGGATCAGGTTGATGGATTCTTCATTGAGCCATTTTCATCCTGCGTAGCGGTTCGTTTCGACGTGGTGAAGGACGAGGATCGCCTGCACGATGGCGGTGGCTCGGCGTGGGCAGCAGCGCAGCTTGGCGAGGACCTTCCAGGTCTTGAGCGTGGCGATCGCCCGTTCGCCGCGGGCGCGGATCTTCGCGTGTGCTCGGTTGACCGTCTTCTGCCGGCGTGACAACTTCGGCCGGAAGCGGCGCCGTTTGAACGGCGTGCGCACGCTGCCCCGGGCTCCCTGATAGGCCTTATCCGCGAAGGTCATCACGTTCACGCTGGTCAACGCCTCGATGATGCCGTGAGTGCGTGCGGCCGTCAGGTCATGCGTCGCGCCCGGCAGTGCGGGTGACACCCACACAAGCCGACCAACCGCGTCGGCTATGACCTGCACGTTCACGCCGTGACTCTTGTGTTTCCCGGAGTAGTACGGCTTCTGATCGGCGACGCGGTCGATCGGGATCAGCGTGCCGTCCAGGATGACGTAGGCCAATCGGCGGATGCGGCGCATCGCGGTGTCCAGATCGTCGGCCACTGCCCTGAGCAGGGCAATTGCTTCTTGGACGTAGCGCCAGGCGGTGGCGATGCCGATGTTGAAGCCGGCGGCGAGGCGGGTGTAGGTGTCGCCGTTGCGCAGATGGGCGAGGGCGAGCAGGGCTTGACGACCGGGATCCAGGCGCCGCCAGCGGGATCGGCGCTGCCTGCGGTGGCTGCGGAGACGGTCGGCGAGGTGGTTGAGGGTCCGGCTGGACAACGAGATCGTGGACGGGTAAGACAGCATGGCGAGGCTCCCGGTCGGGGCATCGGGTTTTGGTCGATTTGCTGTCTTACCTGGAGCCTCGCACCCATCGATCTACGGCCCCCGGCCACCTGGGTTGACCTGCAAGATCAGGTTGAAAAAGGCTCACTGACGGTCCTGCTCGGCGAATCGGTCCAGGGTGGTCGTGTACATGCGGGACAGCATCCGGGCCATGGGGCGCAGGTGCAGCAGGAACAGCAGGGGCCGCTGCAGGACGCGGGCGCCGGTGTTGGTCCACTCGGCGTGCAGACGGCTGCCTCCGCCGGGACCCGGCGTGATGCGGACGTGCCCGTCGCCGCCGCCTCCGTAGCTGCTCTCCACGACCGTCCAGCGGATGACCTCGGGATCCGACCAGTCGTAGCGGGCGACGACCCAGAACGGGGAGCCGGCCGTGCTCTCCCGGGCGACCGCCCAGGTGTCGCCCTGTTCGCGCAGCTCGTACTTCTTCGGGTCGAGGGTGCGGCTCCAGATCTGTGGGCGGCGGTCGCCGAACTCGGTGAAGGCGCGGCGGACCTGCTCGGGTGTGGCCCTCGTGTCGACGTCGAACCGCATCCTCCCATCGGAGCACACCGGGGGTGGGGCGTCCAGGGACGTCACACCGCGGCGGTGGTCCGGCGGACGACCAGGGTGGGGGACAGGGTGATCTGGGCGGTGCGGCGGTCGCGCTGGGCGATGCGGTCCACGAGCAGGCGGGCGGCGTCGGCGCCCATCTGGCGACCGTCCTGGTCGACGCTGGTCAGGGAGATCGGGCCGAAGGCGGCGAGGGCGCTGTTGTCGTAGCCGGCCACCGAGATGTCGCCGGGCACGGACAGGCCGGCTTCGGCGATCGCCTCCATGGCGCCGAGGGCGACCACGTCGGCGCCGGCGAAGATGGCGGTGGGCCGGACCGGGCGGGCCAGCAGTTGCTGGGCGCCGAGGTAGCCGCCGGCCTGGGTGTAGCTGGTCGAGGCGATGTCGATCTCGTCCTCGAGGCCGTGGGCGATCATCGCCTGCCGGTAGCCGCGGGCGCGCTGGGCGTTGGGCATCTCGGCGAGGCGTACCCGGTCGGTCTCGTGGTGTTCGATGTGGGCGATGCGGCGGTGGCCGAGGCCGGCGAGGTGCTCGACGACGAGGGCGGCACCGGCGATGTCGTCGTCGGTGACGGTGTCGTAGGCGGGGGAGGAGCCGTGCCGGCCGACGACGACGGTGGGGATGTTGCGGGCGACCTCGGTGAGGCGGCTCCTGGCGGACACCGGTGCGATCAGGACGAGGCCGTCCATGCTGCGGTCGATCATGGCCTCGATGACGCGGGCCTCGGCTTTCTCGCCGTTGCAGCCGGGGGCCAGCAGGACCTGGTAGTCGCTGTCGCCGAGCTGGGTGGTGATGCCGTCGAGGATGTCGGCGAAGAACAGGTTGCGCAGCTCGGGGAGCATGACGCCGATGGTGTAGGTCTGTCCGCGCAGGCCGCGGGCGGCGGCGGACGGGCGGTAGCCGAGTTCGGCGATGGCCTGCTGGACCTTGGTGCGCATGGCGGGGCTGGCGCCGTACGCGTTGCGCAGCACCTTGGACACGGCGGTGGTGGACACCTGTGCGTGGCGGGCGACGTCGACGATGGTGACGCGCCGGGGCGCGGGCTTGTCCACCTGGTCTCCTTAACGGTGAGCTCGTCGAGCAAAGCCTAAATCATGGGCAACGTTACCCATGACGGTGATCATGGTGTTCCCCGGAAAGCTCGCGCAACCCCTTGACGCTGTTCGTGAAACGCTCATAGGGTCGGCGAAACATTTGGGAAACGTTACCCACATCACTCCGCTGTCACCGAGGTGGCGGCCGTTCCGCCTCGATATGAAACGATTCAGCAAGGTGGGATCTCTGTGACAACCGACCGTCGTACCGCCCCACCGTGGTGGTTCACCGTCCCGGCGATGCTGCTGTTCGCCTTCGTGGTGCTCGTACCGAGCGCCCGCGGCGTCTACTACGCCTTCACCGACTGGGACGGCCTCGACCCGCAGTTCGCGTTCATCGGCCTGGACAACTTCACCGCCATGGCCGACGACCCCGACGCCCTGGCGGCCATCGGGCACACCCTGCTCATCGCGGTCGCCATCACGGTGATCCAGAACGGCATCGGCCTGCTGCTCGCCCTCGGCGTCAACACGATGATCAAGAGCCGCAACCTGCTGCGGGTGCTGCTGTTCGCCCCGGCCGTGGTCACCCCGATCGTCACCGCCTACCTGTGGCGCAACCTGCTCGGCCCGGACGGCGCGGTGAACAGCGTGCTCGGCCTGTTCGGCGTCGAGGCGAAGAACTGGCTCGGCGACCCCGGCCTCGCCCTCTGGATGATCGTGCTGGTCGTGGTCTGGCAGTTCGCCGGCTACTCCATGGTCATCTTCCTGGCGGGTCTGCAGTCGGTGCCCCGCGAGATCTACGAGGCCGCCGCCATCGACGGCAGCGGGCCGGTACGCCGGTTCTGGTCCATCGTCCGGCCACTGCTCGCGCCGGCCATCACGATCAACCTGATGCTGTCGATCATCGGCGGGATCAAACTCTTCGACCAGGTGTACGCGCTGACCGGCGGCGGCCCCGGCCACGCCACCGACACCATCAGCACCCTCATCTACAAGGACGCCTTCACCCTCGGCGAATTCGGCTACAGCATCGCGCTGGCCGTCGTCCTGACCGCCGTCGTCGCGGTCGCCTCCGCCGGCCAGTACGCCGTCCTGAACCGCAACGAGAAGGCGGCATCGTGAACCGCTACACGACGAAGACGCTGCTGCTGGAAGTAGTCATGATCGCGGTGGCGATCGTCTTCGCCTTCCCCGTCTACGTGCTGGTCAACCTCGCGTTCCGGGCACCGAGTGACACCTCGTCACCGATCAGCCCCACCGCCTCGCCCACCCTGGACAACTTCGCCCAGGCCTGGCAGGAGGGCGGCCTCGGCGGCGCCCTGATCAACAGCGTGGCCGTCACCGCGGTCAGCGTGCTGATCGTGCTCGCCGTGTCGTCGCTGGCCGCCTACCCGCTGGCGCGGTCCACCGCCCGCTGGTCGCGCGGCACCTTCCTGCTGATCATGCTGGGGCTGATCCTGCCGTTCCAGCTGGCCGCCCTGCCGCTCTACCAGACCGTCCGCGACCTCGGCCTGCTCGGCTCGGTCTGGTCGCTGGTGCTGTTCTACTCCGGCCTGCAGGTCCCGTTCACCACGTTCCTCTACGTCGGCTTCCTCCGCTCGCTGCCCCGCGACTTCGAGGAGGCCGCCATCATCGACGGCTGCGGCCCGCTGACCGCCTTCCGCTACGTGATCCTGCCGATGCTCAAACCGATCACCGTCACCGCGCTGGTGCTCAACACCGTCAGCGTGTGGAACGACTTCTTCACCCCGCTGCTCTACCTGTCCGGCAGCGACCAGCAGACCATGCCGGTCGCGGTCGCCGGGTTCGTCGGCCAGTTCGTCTCCGACTGGAACCTCATCTTCGCCGCCCTGCTGATCAGCATCGTGCCGGTCCTCGCCGTCTACCTGGCCCTGCAGCGCAGCATCATCAACGGATTCGCCGGAGGACTCAAAGGATGATCCCCTACGGCCTCACCACCGAACAGCGCACCGAATTCCTCGGCCTCGGCGAACCGGCGCCCCGCCTCTCCTGGAAGCTCCGCTCCGACCGGACCGGCGCGGCGCAGTCCGCCTACCGCATCACCGCCACCGCCGACGGCGAGACCGTGTGGGACACCGGCCGGCGCGAGAGCACCGACACCCTGCTCATCCCGTGGCAGGGTGCGGCGTTGCGCTCGGCGACCCGCTACCGCTGGCGTGTCGAGATCTTCGACGAGCACGGTACGCCGGCAGGCGCGGCCGAGACGTGGTTCGAGACCGGCCTGCTGCACCCCGGCGAGTGGCAGGCGGTGTGGATCGGCCGCGATCCGAAGGCGCTGCCTCCGGTCGACCCGCCCACCGACGACGACCTCACCGCCCCCGGCCCGGCCGAGGCACCCCTGCACCTGCGCACCACCTTCCACCTGCCCGCCGACGTGACCCGTGCCCGCCTGTACGCGACGGCCCGCGGCGTCTACGAGCCGCGGGTCAACGGAGTGCGGGCCGGTGACCTGGAGCTGGCCCCCGGCTGGACCGAATACCACCAGCGCATCCAGTACCAGACCTACGACGTCACCGGGCTGCTGCGCTGCGGCGGCAACGAGCTCGCCGCGATCGTCGCCGACGGCTGGTGGAGCGGCTACGTCGGCTTCGACCCGCGCCGGCCGGCCCGCCACTACGGCGACGCGCCGCAGTTCCTGGCCCGGCTCGTCGCCGACCTGGCCGACGGCACCCGGCGGACGATCGTCACCGACGGAAGCTGGACCGAACACGACGGCCCGATCCGTTCGGCCGACCTGATGATGGGCGAGTTCGCCGACGCCCGCCGCGAGTGGGGGCCGGGCCGGCCGGTCGCGGTCCTCGACACCCGGCCCGGCCCGCTGGTCGCCGAACCCGACCACCCCATCCGGGTCACCGAGACGCTGCCGGCGGTCGCCGTCGACGCCCGGGAGCCGGGCAGATTCATCGCCGACTTCGGGCAGAACCTGGTCGGCCGGGTCCGGCTCACCGTCCGCGGCGCACGGCCCGGGCAGCGGATCGTGCTGCGCCACGCCGAGGTCCTCGACGGCGACGGCGAACTGTACGTCGAGAACCTGCGCCGGGCCGCGGCCACCGACACCTACGTCGCCCGCGGCGGAACCGAGGTGTTCGAGCCGCGGTTCACGTTCCACGGCTTCCGCTACGCCGAGATCACCGGCTGTCCGGGCACGCTCGACAGCGCCGACGTGACCGCCCGGGTGCTGCACAACGACCTGCCGTTCACCGGCCGTTTCGACTGCGACGACCCGGTCGTCAACCGGCTGCACGGCAACATCCGGTGGGGGCAGCGCGGCAACTTCGTCGCCGTGCCGACCGACTGCCCGCAACGCGACGAACGGCTCGGCTGGCTCGCCGACGCCCAGGTGTTCGCGCCGACCGCCACCCGCAACGCCGACGTGTCCGCGTTCCTGGCCCGGTGGATGCGCGACGTCGTGGACGGCCAGGACGGCGACGGCGCCTTCCGCGACGTCGCCCCGATCATCGCCTTCGACCGGGAGGGCGCCCCCGCCTGGGGCGACGGGGGCGTCATCATCCCGTGGCTGCTGTGGCGTGCGTACGGCGACCGGCGCGTCCTGGAACGCTGCTTCGGCGCCATGGTGCGCTGGGTGGAGCACATCCACCGGCACAACCCGGGTCTGCTGTGGGAGCACCGCACCGGCAACTCGTACGGCGACTGGCTCCAGGTCGGCGCGGCGACACCCCGTGACGTGCTCGCCACCGCCTACTTCGCCCGCAGCACCGAGATCGTCGCGGCCGCCGCCGACGTGCTCGGCCACCCCTCGGCCCGCTGGAGAACCCTGCACGCGGCGATCCGTGGAGCCTTCATCGACGCCTATGTCGGCGACGACGGCAGCGTCAAAGGTGGCACGCAGACGGCGTACCTGCTGGCTCTGGGTTTTGATCTGCTCCCGCCGCACCTGGTCGCCGCGGCCGTGGACCGCCTGGCCGCCGACATCGAGAGCCGCGGCAACCGGCTGACCACCGGCTTCGTCGGCGTGCCGCTGCTGTGCCCGGTGCTCACCGACCACGGGCGCGCCGATCTGGCCTACGCGCTGCTGCACCAGGACGAGTTCCCGTCGTGGGGCTACTCGATCCGGCACGGCGCCACCACGATCTGGGAACGCTGGGACGGCTGGACCGATCACGGCGGCTTCCAGTCCGCCGCGATGAACTCGTTCAACCACTACAGCCTCGGCAGCGTCGGCGACTGGCTCTACGGGCGGGTCGCCGGCATCGACCAGACCCCGTCGTCGGCCGCCTACTCCGAACTGCTGCTGCGCCCCACCCCGGGCGGCCGGCTGACCAGGGCCCACGCCGAACAGGAGACCGTACGCGGGCTGGTGGCCTGCGGCTGGTCCCGCCACGACGACCGGCTCACCGTGACCGCCACGGTGCCGCCGGGCTGCACCGCGCTGCTGCATCTCCCGGGCCGGGAGCACGAGCCGGCCCTGCGGCTGACCTCCGGCCGCCACTCCTTCACCACCGTCAACCCTTCTGATTCATCTCCAACGTGGGAGAAACAATGAAGTCACGAAAGGTCCTCGCCACCCTGACGGCCGCCACCCTGCTGGCCGCCTGCTCCAGCGGCACCCGATCCGGCGACGACGGCGACGACATGACGCTGACCATCGCCTCGGTCGACCAGGGTTCGATCGAGAAGGTCGTCGACGCGTTCAAGGCCGCCAACCCCGGCGTCACCGTCAACCTGACCACCAGCGGCGCCGACCAGTACCAGCAGCAGATCCGCACCCAGTTGTCCTCGGGCACCGCCCCGGACGTGATGACCGTGTGGCCCGGCAACGGCAACCCGGCCGCCACCTACGTCATCGCGAAACCCGGCTACCTGCTCGACCTCTCCGGTCAGCCGTGGGCCGCCCAGCTGCCGGACGCGTTCAAGAAGGTCGCCCAGTACGAGGGCAAGACCTACAACGCCGTCTTCGGGCTCAACGGCATCGGCGCCGTCTACAACGACGAGGCCATGACCGAGGCCGGGCTCACCGCACCGGGCACGTGGACCGAACTGCTCACCTTCTGCAAGGCCGCCGCCGGCAAGGGCACCCCCGCCTTCGCCCTCGGCATCCAGGACAACTGGGTCACCCAGATCGCCCTGTACGCCCTGGTCGCCACCACCGTCTACAGCGGCGACCGGGACTTCGACACCAGGATGGCCGCCGGGCAGGCCACCTTCGCCGGGTCGCCGTGGACCACCGCGATGGCCAAGTACCAGGAGATGGACGGCGCCGGCTGCTTCCAGAAAGACCCGCTCGGCACCAGCTACGAGGCCAGTCAGACCCTCGCCGCCACCGGCAAGACCCTCGGCATCATCCAGGGCAACTGGATCATCGGCCTGCTCAAGCAGAAGAACCCCGGCGGCAAGTTCACCATGAAGGCGCTGCCGGCCACCGACAAGCCGGCCGAGTTCATCATGCCCGCCGCCGCCGGCGCCGGATACGGCATCAACGCCAAGGCCAAGAACAAAGAGCTGGCCCTCAAGTTCGTCACCTTCGTCATGTCGCCGGACGGCATGAAGCTGTTCAACGAGGCCCAGGGCAGCCTGCCGACCCTGCCGGACGCGCCCACCACCGTCGACCCCGGCCTGGCCGACCTCACCACCTTCGTCAAGGACGACCGCACCGTGCCGTTCATGGACCAGCTGTGGCCCAACGCCAAGGTGCAGCAGACCATGCTCAGCGGCCTCCAGGAGGTCTTCAGCGACCAGGCGAAACCCGCCGACGTGCTGGCCGACATGGACACCGACTACAAGGCCGGCTCATGAGACGGCGTACCGCGCTCGGACTGTCGCTGGCCGTCCCCTCCGCGTCCCTGCTGACCGGCGGCCCCGCCGAAGCCACCGGCCCCGGCCTGCGCGTCGTCGGCCTGCGCGTGGACGGCCGCCCCGGCCGGCCGCTCGGCCTCGACTCGCCCAGACCGGTGCTGAGCTGGCGGTTCACCGAAACCCGGACGTCCGCCGCCGACCGGCAGACTGCCTACCAGATCCGCGTCCACGACGCCGGCCGCGACCGGCTGCTCTGGGACTCCGGCAAGGTGGACTCCGCCGTCCAGTCCGGTGTCCGCTACGACGGGCCGGCGCTGACATCCCGGCAACGGCTGCGCTGGCAGGTCCGCGCCTGGGACGCCCACCGGCACGCCACCGACTGGAGCAGCCCCGCCACCTGGGAGGTGGGACTGCTGAACAACGAGGACTGGGGCGACGCCCGCTGGATCGAACACCCCGGCCGGACCGAGACCCAGCCGATGCCGATCTTCGCCCGGCAGTTCACCGTCGGCCCGCGCCGTAGGCTCACCCGGGCCCGGCTCTACCTGTCCGGCGTCGGCCTGCACCTGGCCACCCTCAACGGCCGGACCCTGACCGGCGAGGTCCTCGCCCCCGGCTACGCCAACTACCAGCTGTCCAGCGAATACCGGGTCCACGACCTCACCGGCGAACTGCGCCGCGGCGACAACACCCTCGGGGTACGCCTCGGCAACGGGCCCGCCTACGTGCGGCGCAGCGTCACCAACCCGGCCGTCGGGCGGACCGCACCGTACTCGTGGTGGCAGAGCCAGCTCAAAGGCAACGGCACCCTCACCTCCGCCGCCGAGGCCGGAGCCACCGTCGTCGCCCTGAGCAGCGTCACCGGATACCACGTCGGCGGCACCGTCAACGTCGACACCGGCGACGGCGGCGACAACCTCGAATCGCGGGTCATCACCGCGATCGGCGCCGACAGCATCACCTTCACCCCCGCACTGTCGAAACCGCACCCGTCCGGCGCCACGGTCACCGGCTCCGGCAACAACATCGCGGCCAGCGACGCCAGCGCCGGGGCGGCCGTCACCCCGCGCTTCATCGCACGGCTCGAGCTGACGTACGCCGACGGCCGTCAAACGGTGATCGTCTCGGACCGCGAGTGGCGCACCGCGCTGGGCCCGCTGATCACCGACGCCTGGTATTCCGGATCCGATTTCGACGCCCGCCGCGAGCAGCCCGGCTGGGACCGGCCCGGATCGGACCTGACCGCCGGCGCGAAGCGGCGCGACGGCACGCCCACCGGCTGGATCGCCGCCGGCATCGCCCCACCGCCGAACCTCGCCACCAAGCTGGTCGGCCGGACCGCGCCGCCGATCACGATCGCCGACCGGCACGAGCCGGTCAGCATCACCAACCCGGTGCCCGGCACCTGGGTGTTCGACTTCGGCCAGAACATCGTCGGGCTGCCCCAGCTGCACGTGCGCGGGCTGCCGGCCGGCACCACGATCCGCGTCGCCCCGGCCGAGTCGCTCGCCGCCGACGGCACCGTGGACCAGGCGTCGCTGCGCGGTGGCGGCGGCAGCCGGGGTGTCGACCTGTTCAACACCTACACCACGGCGGGGCTGCGCACCGAGACGTGGCGGCCCGATTTCAACTACTTCGGCATGCAGTGGGTGCAGGTCACCGGCCTGCCCGACGGCTACGTGCCGACGAAGGAGACGATCACCGGCCTGCGGGTGCAGGCCGACACACCCCTCGCCGGGGCGGTGACCACGTCCAGCGCGCGGATCAACCGGATCCACAAGATGGCCTGGTACTCCTTCGCCGGCAACATGATGAGCGTCTTCACCGACTGCCCCGGCCGGGAGAAACTGTCCTACCCGGCCGACTACACGATGCCGATGGGCTCGATCCACCGCGACTTCGACCTGTCCGCCTACCTGCGCACCCACCAGCGGCACCTGGTCGAAGGGCAATCAATCGCGGACACCCCGATGCGCGGCAACGTGGCGCTCAAGACCCCGGTCTACGACTGGGGCTACACGGGCCGCTTCGGCGACGAGATCAACTGGGGCAACGCGATCATCCTGGTGCCCGGCTTCCTGCGACAGCTGTACGGCGACACCGAGACGGCGGCCCGCTGGTACCCGCAGCTCGTCCTGTTCGCCGACTACATCGCCCGGCAGAAAGCCGTCGGCCACATCGTCGACGCGGCCCTGGCCGACTGGGTGTCCGCCGAGCAGACCTCCGGCCGCATCACCGGCACCTGGGGCTACCACCAGATGATCACCGAACTGGCGGAGCTGGCGCGGCTCACCGGACACGCGGCGGACGCCGACCGCTACACGGCCCTCGCCGCCGACATCCGGGCCGCGTTCCACGCCGCCTTCTACAACACCGCCCTGCGCCGCTACACCGCCGACGGCGACGCCGGAACCACCGGCGCCACCCAGGCCGCCCAGGCACTCGCCCTCGACGCCGGCCTCGTCCCCGACAGCGAACGCCCGGCCGTCCTCGACGCCCTGGTGGAACTGGTCGCCGCCGCCGGGCACCACTTCACCGGCGGCACGATCGGCATGGCCCCGATCGTGCGGGCGCTGTCCGCGGGCGACCGCGACGACGTCCTCTGGGAGGTGCTGCAACGCGACGACCAGCCCGGCTACGGCTACTTCATGGCGCCGACCGTCGCCAACCCGGGCGGCATGACCACCATGGGGGAGCGGTGGAACCGCGGCGACTCCAAGAACCACATGATCCTCGCGCAGATCGAGGAGTGGTTCCACGCCGGTCTGGCCGGCATCCGCGCCGGCGCCACCGCGTACGCGGAACTGATCGTCCAGCCGAAGATCGTCGGCGACCTCACCCACGTCAAAGGCCACTACGAGACCCCACAGGGCACCGCCCGGTCGGAATGGGCGCGTGACGGCGACCGGCTGCGGCTGACCGTCACCATCCCGCCGAACACGGCCGCTGTCATCCACGTGCCGACCCTGGGCGGCCGGATCACCGGCACCCCGCCCCGCGCGACGTTCCTGCGCCTCGACGGCGGCTACGCCGTCTACCGGGTGCCGTCCGGCGCCTACACCTTCACCACCCGATGAGACCCCGTGCCCGGTTCCCGCAACCCCTCGCGGGGGCCGGGCACGGCGAAAGGCGTCACGTGGACTTTCCCGGCGACTTCCTCTGGGGCAGCGCCACCTCGGCCCATCAGGTCGAAGGCGGCAACACCAACAACGACTGGTGGGACTTCGAACACGACCCCGCGTCACTCGCGCGAGCGTCGTCCGGCGACGGCATCGACCATTTTCACCGGTACGCCGACGACTTCGCGCTCCTGGCATCGCTCGGTCACAACACCCACCGGCTGTCGATCGAATGGTCGCGGATCGAACCCGCCCCCGGCGAGTTCAGCCGCGCCGCAGTCGAGCACTACCGGCGCGTCCTGACGGCGTTGGGCGACACCGGCATGACCGCGTTCGTGACCCTGCACCACTTCACGCTGCCCCGCTGGTTCGCCGCCCGCGGCGGCTGGCTCGCCCCGGACGCCGTCGGCACGTTCGCCCGCTACTGCCGGCACGTCGTGGCCGCGCTCGGACCGCTCATGCCGTACGTCTGCACCGTCAACGAACCGCAGATGATCGCCCTGCACGGCTACCTGGAGGGCTACCACCCACCCGGCGTCATCAACCCGATGAAGTGGCGCCGCGCCGGCGACGTGCTGCTCGACGCCCACCGGGCCGCCGTCGAGGAGGTCCACGCGCACAGCGACGGCCGCGCCGGACTGGCGGTCCAGCTGCCCCTGCTCGTTCCCGTGGGACCGGAGACACCGGCCTACCTCGAGATCCGGCGCCAGATCGTCGACCGGTACCTGGAGGATCCCGGCGGCGACTGGCTCGGCGTGCAGTACTACCGCAGACAGTGGGTCGACCCGGCATCACCGGCCCTGTTCGCCCCGCCACCGCCCGGCACCCCGCTGACCCAGATGGGCTGGGCCGTGCACCCCGACGGCCTGCGCCAGATGCTGCACCGGGCGGCCCGGACCGGGCTGCCGCTCTACGTCACCGAGAACGGCATCGCCACCGAGGACGACACCGAACGCGTCACCTACCTCCACACCCACCTGACGGCGCTCGCCCGGGCCCGCGCCGAAGGCGCCGACGTGCGCGGCTACCTGCACTGGTCGGCGTTCGACAACTTCGAATGGTCCGAGGGCTACCGGCCGAAGTTCGGCCTCATCGCGGTCGGGGACGACTTCACCCGTACGCCCAAGCCCAGCGCCCACGCCTTCGCCCGGATCGCCACCTCCGGACGGCTCGCCGAACTCCGACCCGAGGAGCCCGCATGAGACACCCCGCACTGACCCGCCGGACACTGATCGGCGGCACCCTGTCCGCGGCAGCCGCCCTCGCCATGCCGGCCGCGGCACACGCACACGGCGGCCGGGACGTGGCCGCCACCCGCTACGGCCGGGTCCGTGGCCGCCGTGAGGACGGCATCGTCAAATTCCTCGGCGTCCCCTACGCCACCCCGCCACTCGGCGAACTCCGCTTCCGGGCTCCGCGCCCGCCCCGCCCGTGGACCGGCGTACGCGACACCGTCGACTTCCCCAACCCCGCCTACCAGGTCGCGGGCGGCGAGATGGGCCCGAACGGCAACGGCCGGATGCCCGCGCCGTCGGAGGACTGTCTCTACCTCAACATCTGGACCCCGGCCGCCGACCGCAAGCGCCGCCCAGTGATGCTCTACCACCACGGCGGCGGCTACATGATCGGCTCCGGGTCCGCGACCGGCCAGGACGGCACCCGCCTCGCCCAGCTCTACGACGTGGTGGTGGTCGAGTCCAACCACCGGCTCGGCCTGCTCGGCTATCTGCACCTCGGCGACCTCGCCCACCACGGGTACGCCGCCAACCAGGGCATGCTCGACATCCTCGCCGCCCTGCGCTGGACCAGCGACAACATCGACGACTTCGGCGGCGACCCGGACAACGTCATGATCTGGGGCGAGAGCGGCGGCGGCGCCAAGACCGCCGCCGTGTACACCATGCCGGCCGCCGCGCCGCTGTTCCACAAGGCGTCGATCGAGAGCGCCGCACCACTACGGTTCCCCACCCGCGACGGCGCCACCGCCCGCGCCGAACGTACCCTGCACCTGCTCGGCCTGACCCGCGCCGGCATCCCGGGACTGCACGACATCCCGGCCGCCGAGCTCCTGCGGATCCAGCGGTCCGAAGCCGCGAACGGGGTGGCGCCGTGGGGCGACCCGGACCCGCTGCCCGGCTTCGGCGCGTTCGTCGACGGCCACCTCATCCCACGGCACCCGTTCGCCGACGGGGCCGCGCCCTGGTCGGCCGGCAAACCGCTGATGGTCGGCACCACCCGCGACGAGACGGTGTTCTTCAGCCTCTTCGGCCCGCCCGACATCTTCCGCATCGACGACGCCGGACTGCGCCGCGAGCTGAGCCGCACCTATCAGGGCGCCGAACTCGACCGGATCATCGCCACCTTCCGCGCCTCCCGGCCCACGGCGACCCCGGCGCAGCTCTACTTCGCCATCACCACCTCACCCATCCGGCGAGACGCCATCAAGATCGCTGAGGCCAAGGCGGCGCAGCGCCGCGCCCCGGTGTACATGTACCAGCTCGCCTATCAGGACCCCACCCTCGTACCCGGCACCGACTTCCCGATGGGCGCGCCGCACGCCGCGGACATCCCGCTCAAGTTCGCCAACACCCCCGCCGGCCGGCCGGCCGGGGAGCGGGCGACCGCCCGGCACATGAGCGCGCTGTGGGCGGGCTTCGCCCACGACAGCCGCCCGCACGCGCCGGGCGTGCCGCGCTGGCCCGCCTACACACCGGCCACCCGCGCCACGATGTGGATCGACTCCGAGAGCCGGGTCGTCGCCGACCCGGACCGGGCGGAACGGCTCTACTGGGAAGATCTCTAAGCTGGGCGGATGAAGGTTCTGTCCATCCAGTCGGCGGTCGCCCACGGCCACGTCGGAAACTCCGCGGCCGTCTTTCCGCTCCAGCGGCTCGGGGTCGAGGTCGTCCCCGTACCCACGGTCAACTTCTCCAATCACACGGGCTACGGGGCCTGGCGGGGGCCGCTGCTCCCGCCGTCCGACGTCGCCGAGATCATCCTCGGGGTGGAGGAGCGGGGAGTCTTCCCGCGGATCGACGCCGTGCTGTCCGGCTATCAGGGCGGGGCGGGCATCGCCGACGTGATCATCGACGCGGTGCGGCGGGTCAAGGCCGCCAACCCGTCGGCGGTCTACGCGTGCGACCCGGTCATGGGCAACGCCAAGTCCGGGTGCTTCGTCGCGCCGGAGATCCCGGCGCTGCTGCGCGACCGGGTCGTGCCGGTGGCCGACATCATCACGCCCAACCAGTTCGAGCTGGGCTTCCTCACCGGCACCGAGCCGGCCGGCATCGAGTCCACCCTCGAATCGGCCGACCTCGCCCGCGGCATGGGACCGTCCACCGTACTGGTCACCAGCGTGGAACGGCCCGACCGCGAGCAGGGCACCATCGAGATGCTCGCCGTCGACGCCACGGGCGCCTGGATCGTGACCACCCCGCACCTGCCGTTCAAGGCGAACGGTTCCGGCGACGTCACGGCCGCGCTGTTCACCGCCCACTACGTGAAGACCAAGGACGCTCCGGTGGCGCTGGAGCGCACCGCCTCCAGTGTCTACGACCTGATCGACCTGACCTACTGCTCCGGGGAACGGGAACTGCGGCTGGTGCAGGCGCAGGAGTTCTACGCCACGCCGCGGATGCAGTTCCGTGCCGAGCAGGTGCGCTGATCAGGCGGCGATCCTCGCGCGGATGACGGCGACCGGGCGGCCGCCGAGGTCGTGACCATCGGCGCCGGCGACGACTTCCACGCCCCGGCCCGCAAGCTGTACGCCAGCGTCGGCTGCACCCCGTTCCCGCTGGTCACCTACTACCGGACACTGTGACGTCCGCGGGCGCCGGACCAGGTCCAGAGCCTGGTCAGGCGCCCGCGGCCGGTTGTACCCGGAGTCAGCCGGCCGGCCATTCGCCGGACCGCCGTCACGGCGCACCACCAGCGGTACCCGTCATCTTCGCCGACGGCGCGGAACAGTCAGAGGGTCACTTTCCCGGCGCCGATTCTGCGGATGCGTGCGGTGCCCCAGTCGCCCAGCGACTCCAGCGCGGCGTTGAGGGAGCTTCCGTCCTCGGTCAATGTGTACTCGACCTTCGGTGGCACCTCCGGATACACCTTGCGGCGGATCAGGCCGTCCTCCTCCATCTGCCGTAGGTGCTGGATCAGCATCTTCTCGCTCACGCCGGGGAGCCCGCGCCGCAGCTCAGCGAATCGGCGAACGCCGTGGTGGTGCAACTCCCAGAGGATCAGCACCTTCCATTTGCCGGAGATGACGTCCATGGCGGCATCGATGCCGCAGAAGTACGGTCCCCGTCGCGTCGTCTCCGCCATGCGGCCTCCTGCGGCTTACCGGAAGGTGAGTACCCCACAAAATAGTCGGTACTGGCCGACACCGTCCGCCGTGGTGAGGATCGAGGCATGACGACGGCGAACTCTCTCCAGGTCACCGTGCTGGGGCTCGGCGCGATGGGCAGCACCCTGGCCTCCGCTCTGGTCACCAGCGCGACGCCCACCACCGTGTGGAATCGATCCCCCGGCAGGTCGGAACCTCTGGTGGCACAAGGGGCGACCGCACCCGGCGCCCTCGCCGACGCTGTTCGGGCCAGTCCCGTGATCGTCGTCTGCCTCTTCGACCATCGGTCGGTTCACGAGGTCCTCGATCCGCATGCCGGTGATCTGTACGGCCGGCTGCTGGTGAACCTGACGACCACCTCCCCGGCCGAGGCCCGCGAACTCGCGGACTGGGCCGCCGCCCTGGGCGCGGAGTATCTGGACGGCGGTGTCCTCGCCGTTCCCTCCATGATCGGGCAGGCCGGAGCCTCGATCCTCTACAGCGGTTCCGGCGCCGCGTTCGAACGGTGCCGCCCCTTGTTGGACAGGTGGGGAGCCAGCACATACCTCGGGGCCGACCCCGGAATGGCGTCGCTGTACGACCTGGCCCTCCTGGCCGGCATGTACGTCATGTTCGCCGGGTTCCTGCACGGCGTCGCGATGGTGGCGCCCGCGGGGGTGACGGCCACCGAGTTCGCGGCGATGTCCGCCCCGTGGCTGGCCGCGATGACCAGCGGTTTGCCGGAGTTCGCCGAGGTGGTCGACGGCGGCGACTACACCGTCGCCGGCCAGCAGTCTCTTCTCTTCTCCGACCTGAGCAGGATCGTGGCGGCCAGCGCTGACCAGAACATCAGTACCGAGGTGATCGACATGGTGCAGAGACTGATCCGCCGCCAGATCGACGGCGGTCACGGCAGTGAGGGCTTCGCGCGCATCATCGAGAGCATCAGGACCGGCTGACGGCCGGCGCGGTGCCGGCGCCCGGTCAGGGCATCTCGGGGGCGCGGGCAGAGCGGTGGCGTCTTCCGGTAGGGGCGGCCGTCGACTATAACTAACTAACTAGTACATACATTTTGGTCCGCGGGGACCGCCTGGTGGATCCGTTCGGTGTGCCCTCCGGGGAAGGCGGCGCTGTCATGCTCATCGGCGAACATGATGCCTACCGGCCGCCGGCCCCACCGGCGGAGATCCCACGGCTGTCCATCGCCACCGCCTGCCTATCCGGCACCCTGGAGGACAAGCTGGCGGCCGCGGCCGCCGCCGGATTCAGCGGTGTGGAGATCTTCGAGAGCGACCTGATCGCCTCCGCCTGGTCACCGGCGCGGGTACGCCAGGAGTGCGAACGCCGCGGCCTGACGATCGACCTCTACCAGCCGTTCCGGGACTTCGAAGCGGTCCCACCGCACCTGCTGCGAGCCAACCTGCGCCGCGCCGAACGCAAGTTCGACCTGCTGGAACAGCTCGGCGCCGGCACCATGCTGATCTGCTCGTCGGAGTCGCCGGCCTCCATCGACGACGACGACCTCGCCGCCGAGCAACTGCGCGACCTCGCCGACCGGGCCGCCCGGCGCGGGCTGCGGATCGCCTACGAGGCGCAGGCGTGGGGCCGCCACGTCAAGTCGTACACGCACGCCTGGCGGATCGTGCGCCGCGCCGCGCACCCGGCGCTCGGGTTGTGCCTGGACAGTTTCCACGTGCTGTCCCGCGACGACGACCTTGCCGGCATCGCGGTGATCCCCGGCGACAAGGTGTTCCACCTGCAACTGGCCGACGCGCCACGGTTGAAGATGGACGTCGTCGAGTGGAGCCGCCACCACCGGCTGTTCCCCGGTCTGGGCGCCTTCGACCTGACCGCGTTCGCCGGCCGGGTGCTGGCCACCGGCTACCGCGGACCACTGTCGCTGGAGGTGTTCAACGACACCTACCGCCAGGCCGACCCCCGGCAGGCCGCCATCGACGGCATGCGTTCCCTGCTCGCCCTGCAGGAGGCGGTGCGGTCCGGCGGGCACCTGCCGCCACCGCCACGGCTCGGCGGGCACGTGTTCACCGAGCTCGCCGTCGACGAGGTGTCCGGGCCGGCGGTGGCGCGGACCCTGACCGCCTTCGGGTTCGCCTGCACCGGCCGGCACCGCTCCAAGCCGGTCCAGCTGTGGCAGCAGGGGACCGCCCGGATCCTGCTGAACTTCGCACCCCAGCGGCGGGTCGAGCCGGGCACCGCGATGATCTGCGCGCTCGGCCTGGAGAGCGACGACCCGGCACGGTCGGCGCAGCGCGCGGACCGGCTGCTGGCCCCGGTGCTGCCACGAGTGCGGCAGCCGGGGGAGGCGGACCTGAGTTCGGTGGCCGCTCCGGACGGCACCGCCGTGTTCTTCTGCCGCACCGGCGCCGACGCCGACAGCTGGCTGGCCGACTTCGCGCCGACCGGCGCGGTCGCCACCGCCGACGGCCTGATCACCGCCACCGACCACATCGCCCTCACCGAGTCGGTGGACGACTTCGACCAGGCCGCCCTGTTCTTCCGGTCGGTGCTGGGCCTGCGGTCCGGCCCGACCGCCGAGTTCGCGGCGCCGTTCGGGCTGCTGCGCAGCCGGTCGGCGACCGACGCCGCCCACACCGTGCGGATCACCTTGAACACCGCCCCGCTGCGGCGCGGATCGTGGGCGCCGGGCACCCCGAACCCGCAGCACGTCGCCTTTGCCAGCAGTGACGTGATCGCCACCGCCCGGTCCCTGCGCGCGCTGGGCGCCCCGGTGCTCAAGATTCCGGACAACTACTACGACGACCTGGACGCCCGGCTCGCCCCGCCGCCCGAGCTTCTCGCCACGCTGCGGGAGCACTCGATCCTGTACGACAGTGACGACCACGGCGAATACCTGCACCTCTACACCGAGATGCTGGGCTCCCGGCTGTTCTTCGAGGTGGTCCAGCGCGTCGGCGACTACTCCGGGTACGGCTCGGTCGCGACGGTTCCGGTCCGGATGGCCGCGCACCGGCACCGCCGCCTGCAACGGCTGCGCGACCCGGAGGCGTCCGGCGGGCGGGCGCACGACTACTCGCTGGCCCATCTGACCGTGCTGAGCCTGTCACCGCCGGAGCTGGTGGAGGCCGCCGCCGACGCCGGCTACCGGTACGTGGGCGTCCGCCTGACCCGGGTCACCCCGCAGGAGCCGCACTATCCGCTGGCCACCGACCCGGCGCTGATGCGCACCACCAAGGTGCGCCTGGCCGCCACCGGCGTCGAGGTCCTCGACATCGAGCTGGCCAGGATCGGCCCCGACGAGGACCCCCGCGACTTCCAGCGGTTCCTGGAGGCCGGCGCGGAACTCGGCGCCCGGCACGTCATCACCCAGCTGCCGGACCCGGACCGGGCCCGCAAGGTGCACCGTTTCGCGCAACTGTGCGAGATGGCGCGGCCGCTCGGCCTCACCGTCGACCTGGAGTTCCCGTCGTGGACCGAGACGCCGGACCTGCTGGAGGCGGAGCGGGTGCTGCGGGCGGCCGACCAGCCGAACGCGGGCATGCTGATCGACCTGCTGCACTTCGCCCGCTCCGGGTCGAGCGTGGCGGTGCTGCGGGAGCTCCCGGCCGAGTGGTTCCATTTCGCGCACGTCTGCGACGCGCCCGCAGGCGTCCCGCCCACCAACGCCGAACTGATCCACACGGCTCGCTTCGAGCGCCTCTACCCGGGCGAGGGCGGCATCGACGTCGACGGCATCCTGTCCGCCCTGCCGCCGGGCCTGCCCTACGCCCTGGAGATTCCGCGCGCCCAGATGGTGGCCCAGATCGGCGCGAAGGAACACGCCCGCCAGGCGATCACCGCGGCCCGCCGTCGGCTCGACCGCGTCCCGGCCGCCGCATAGAACACCATTTCTCCGGTACGCGTGACCGCGTCCCGGACAGTTCGGACCGTCCCGCCCCGCCGGCGCGACCTCCTGCCGACTCCGGCCGGTGCCGCGCCCGCCGGGCTGAGCTCGTGGCTCACCCAGAGCAGGTCCCCGATGCGGCTGCCGTTATATCTTCGCAGCCGATATATTGATCGCGTGGAGACACCGATACGCGAACCCACATTCCTGATCCTCACGGCGCTGGCCGCGGAGCCGCTGCACGGCTACGGGCTGATCACCGAGGTGGCCCGGCTCTCCGACGGACGCGTGTCGCTGCGCCCCGGCACGCTCTACGGCGCCCTCGACCGGCTGCTCGACGCGGGTCTGGTCGCCGTCGAGCGGGAGGAGGTGGTGGACAGCCGGCTACGGCGCTACTACCGGCTCACCGAGCACGGCGGTGACCTGCTCGCCGACGAGACCGAACGGATGCGGCGCAACGTCGAGGCCGCAACCGCACGGCTGAAGGCTCACGTCCGTCGTGGCATGCCCCGCCTCAGTGGAGGAATCGCATGAGCGAACTGGAACGCCGCTATCTGCGATTGGTCCGGATCTTCTACCCGGCCGGCTACCGCCACGAGCGCGGCGCCGAGATGGTGGGCACCTATCTCGCCCTGTCCTCGCCGGACCGGCGGTGGCCTTCGGTCGCCGACGCGGCCGATCTGGCGGTCGGCGGGCTACGCCGGCGCCTGCGCGTGGTCGGCGCCACCGGACTCGGTGCGGGCCTGCGACTCGCCGCCGTTCTGGCGCTGTCGACCGCCACGGCCCTCGCCGGCGGCTGGACCATGCTGGAGCTCAACCCATGGGCGGCGGCGTGGACGGGGTTCGAGCCGTCCGGCACGTCGGTGTCCCTCGGTGTCGGCGTCTGGGCGGCCTGGCTGCTCACGGCGGTGGTGCACCTGGTGGCACCCGGCCGGTGGACGCGCCTGGCGATCGGTTTCGCCCTCGTCCTCACCGTCGCCGTCGTACCGCTCGCCGCCGTCGTCCACCCGTACCGGCCTCCGCTGTTCGTACTACTGCCCCAGGTCTGCCTCGGACTCGTCGCGCTCGGCGTTCCCGGCCGGCTGCCGCTATGGCTACGGCTGCTGCCTCTCGCCGGCGCCGCCGCGGCGCTACCCGTGGTGGCGACCTCGGCCCATGCCGGTGGCGGCGAGATCCTCATGTACTACGGCTGGCCCGCCGGGCACGTTCTGCCCGCCGCCGGAGCGGCGCTCCTGCTGGTGACGTTGCTCGCCGGTGCGGTGCCGGCCGCGCACAACGATCTTCGTGGAGTCTGGGCGCTGCTGGTGCTGCTCGGCCCGATCGGCATGCTGTGGCTGCATCCGCTGGCCGAGGAACTCTCCGTCGGCCTGTACGGCGGCGGGCCGAACGCGGACCGGACGACACTGGCCGCGGCGGCGATCATCGTGGCGTTCGCGGCGGCGGTCGTCGTGTCGGCCGCGCGGACGGTCCAACGGCGGGTCGCCTCCACCCGTGCCGCCGTCGGCCGCTGCGCCGCGTGCGGCGCTCACCCCGGATCCCGCCGGGCTGACCGGGTCCCGGACTGACCGGTGATCAACTCCGGCTGGTCGTGAGCGCCGACCCTGCCGGCTATTCAGGAAATGCTCTCTACCAGCGCATATCTGGTCCGATCCCTGGCCGCCAGGCCTCACCTCGGGGGTGTCGGGTAGCGGAAATCGGACCTGGATCCAGGATTCCATGGCCTGCGACGGCGCCTCCAGGGAGGTGGAGGCCCATCCGCCATGGCGTTTCCGCAGGTAGATGGCTGTCCCTAAATAGCCGGCTATGTCAGCGCTGACATCCCTGCTGGCCAATTCGCCCACCCGCCTGCACGCCCGCCGGGCGGGGCGGGCACAGCGCACCGACGGTGCGTCCTGTCGCCCTGTCGCCTTGTCTTCCTGTCGCTCGGTCGTCCTGGCGTCCTGGCGCACTGCGCCCTCGCAACCTGGCGTCCGGTGGGGGGAGGGCTGGCGTGCACGGCGGTGTGCCCGGAGAATGTGACACCCGTTGTGGGTGTGGGGACACCCGTTGCGGGTGTCATGTCTTGACAGCGGACACCGGATTATCCCTTTTGGCGGACATCATGCTCCACGCTGACGACAGTTTGGATCCCTTCTCGCGGACAACTCGTCGCTCCCCGTAGTGACCGAGCGGAGGGCGACGGAAGCCGGTTCAACTCTCATGGGACGCCGCCGGCGACCAGCCGGGACCGGGCGGGGATCGTCGGCTGGCCGTGGGCGCTGATTCGGCGGTGTTGAGGCAGCGCCCACGACCAGCTGGACAAGATCGGCCCGGACCGGGCGGGAGGGTCAACGCGCACCGGGGGCGGGTCAGCGGCAGAACGGTTTGCGGCCCATGGCGGATTCGATGCCGCCGAGGACGTGCTGGATGAAGTAGGTGTCGCCGACCGTGGGGGTGTCGGTCCACGCGTCGACGGAGTGGCCGAGGGTGGTGACCCAGGAGCGGCCGCCGTCGTAGTACTGGCACCACGAGACCGGGTGGTCGCGGCCGTGGCCGGGGTGGCCGCTGCCGCCGGTCGCCCCGTTGGGCAGGGTGGACTCGTCGACACGGGCCAGGATGCGGACGTCGCTGGGGAACGGCACCAGGTTGTACCACTCGTCGGTGAAGTCCCAGCGGGCCGGCAGCCCGGCCGTGGAGGTGTCGCGGCGGCTCGCGGTGACGACGGTGCCGGGCTGGTTGGCGCCGTGGTCGTAGTAGTTGGCGCCGCCGAGCAGTCCTTCGAACCATTCCCAGTTGTATTCGGTGCCGAACGCGTTGTGGATGCCGACGAACCCGCCGCCGCCGCGGATGTACTGGCGCATCGCCGTCTGGGCCGGGTCGTCGAGGGCGTCGCGGGTGGTGCTCATGAAGATGACCGCGTTGTAGCGGAACAGCCGGGCCGGGCTGCTGAGCTGGGTGACGTCCTCGGTCCAGTCGACGGCGAACCCGTGGTCGGCGCCGAGTTCCACCAGTGCGGACTGGGCGGCGTTGGCGGCGGCCAGCGGCGGGTTGAGGCCGGCCGGCAGGACGGGCCCGAGGTGGGCGTGGCGGGGCCCGGCGGTACGGCTGTAGACGAGCACCCGGTAGCCCTCGGTGGCCGGGTCGAAGTTTCCCCAACTGTGGTAGCAGGACGGATCGGTGCCCCGGCACACGCCGTAGTCGACGCGGCCCAGGTTGGTGGCGCCGCGGTCGGGCGCGGCGGCGGGGGCGGTGGGGCGCAGCATCGTGTGGCCGGCGATCAGGACCGCCGCGGTGATGCCCGCGGCCAGGACGGCGCTGGTGAGGCGGTGGACGGCCATGTCTCTCCCTCAAGGACCGGACCGGCGGGGACCGGTGTAGGTGGGCTGGATCGTGGGCGGGATCGGCCCCTTGTTGCGGCGGCCCTGGCCGGTCTCCTCCCAGGCGTGGGCGAGGATGCCGACGCTGCGGCTGAGGACGAACAGTCCGCGGGCCAGCGGGGGCGGGAAGCCGAGTTCGGCGTAGACGACCGCGGTGCAGCCGTCGATGTTGATCGGCACCGGATGCAGTTGCTGCTCGACCGTGTAGGCGGCTCTCAGGTAGCCACCCTCGACGACACCGTCGGCGACGGCCTGTTCGACGGCGCGCAGCAGCGGGTCGCGGCGCGGGTCGACGGTGTGGAAGCGGTGCCCGAAGCCGGGCAGGTAGCGGTCGCGGGCCCGCCATTGCGCGACGGCCGTCGCCGGGCGGTCGCGGACGTCGGCGAGCAGGCGCATGCACTGCTCGCCGGCGCCGCCGTGCACGTCGCCGAGCAGGTTGACGCCGGTGGCGACCGCGTTGTTGAGGCCGATGCCGCAGGTGGCGGCCATTCGGGCGACGGCGATCGACGGGGCGTGCGGGCCGTGGTCGACCGACGACACCAGGGCCGCCTCCAGCAGTCGTTCCTGGGCGGGGGAGGGCAGGTCGCCGCGCAGCATCAGCCAGATGACGCCGGCGAACGAGACGCCGCCGATCAGGTCCTGGACCGGGCGGCCGCGCAGTTCGATGACGTTCGGTTCGATGCGGGAGACGGCGGTGGCCCACCAGTCGGCGGCTTCCCGGTCGTGGCTCACGGTGCCCGTACCTCTCTGGTCTTGAATTCGGTGTTGTGTTCGCCCAGCCGGGGTGGCGGGGTGGCCGGGCGCAGCGGGCGGCCGTCGATCAGGACGCCGTTGCCGGTGACGCGCAGCGTGCGGCCCGGGTCGCCGGGGAACGGCAGGTCGGTGACGAAGCCGCGTTCGGTGACCTGGTCGAGGCCGACGGCCTGCGGGACGGTGAGGATGCGGGCGGCGGGGACGCCGGCGCCGGAGAGCAGGCGTTCCCAGTCGAGGGAGGAGCGCCGGCTCAGCGCGGTGTTGAGTTCGGCGTTGAGCGCGCCACGATGCTGTTTGCGGGCCTCCCGGTCGGCGAACCGGGGGTCGGTGATCAGGTCGGGGCGGCCGACCAGGCGGCTCAGGGTCTCGAACTGTTCCTGCCGGTTGGCGGCGATGTTGAGCGGCCCGTCGGCGGCGTGGAAGGTGCCGGACGGGGCGGCCGTCGCGTTCTGGTCGCCCATCGGTTCCGGTTCGACCTCGCTGACCAGGTAGTTCGACACCGCCCAGCCCATCGCCGACAGTGCGGTCTCCAGCATGGAGACGTCGAGATGGACACCCTTTCCGGTACGGGCGCGGCCGGCGAGTGCGGCGGCGACGGCCATGGCGGCGGCCAGCCCGCCGATGGTGTCGCAGACCGGGAAGCCGACGCGTTGCGGCGCGGTCTGCGGGGTGCCGGTGGTCTCCATCATTCCGGACAGCCCCTGGATGATCTGGTCGTAGGCGGGGGCGTGCCGCATCGGCCCGGTCTGGCCGAATCCGGAGATGGCGCAGTAGATCAGCCGTGGGTTGAGCTCGTGCAGCCGCTCCCAGCCGTAGCCGATGCGGGTCAGGACGCCGGCCCGGAAGTTCTCCAGCAGCACGTCGGCGTCGCGGGTCAGGTCCTCGAAGACGGCCCGGTCGGCCGGATCCTTGAGGTCGAGTTCGACGGATTTCTTCCCCGCGTTCTGGGCGAGGAAGGAGGCGCCGAGGGCGGCGGTGTTGAGGGCGGGTTCCGGGCCGAGCCGGCGGGCCAGGTCACCCTCACCGGGTCGTTCCACCTTGATCACCTCAGCGCCCAACAGCATCAGGTGGTAGCTGCAGTAGGGGCCGGCGAGGACGTTGGTGAGGTCGAGGACGCGGACGCCGGACAACGGTCGGTCGTGATCCATGAGGCCCCTTGATAGATCGAAAATCACCCATTGCCAGGGGACTGCGCGGCCCGTACGTTACACCTAGTCCACAGGACGGTCCAGATGGACCACCAAGCGGATCGGATGACCGATGGAGCACACCGCTGTCACCCCCTGCCTGATCGCCGGCGAGTGGGTCGGCGACGGCCCGCGCGAGGACCGGGTCGGCCCGTGGACCCGCGCGGTCGTCAGCTCGGCCCGGCAGGCTCAGGAACACGACGTCCGGACGGCTCTCGCGTACGCCCGGAAAGGATCTCGGGCGGTGGCCCGGATGTCGCCCGCGGCCCGCGCCGGGATCCTGGAGCGCGCCGCCGCCGAGGCGCTGCGGCGCCGCGACGACCTGGCCCGGCTGCTCGCCCTGGAGCTGGGCAAACCCGTCAAGGACGGCCGCGGCGAGATCGACCGGGTCGCCGACACGTTCACCGTCTCGGCCGCCGAGGCCCGCCGGATCGGCGGCGAGGTGCTGCCGGTCGCGGGCTTCGCGCGCGGGGTCGGCAACACCGCGTTCACCTACCGGGCGCCGGTCGGGGTGGCCCTGGCGATCACCCCGTTCAACGCCCCCGCCAACCTGCTCGCCCACAAGCTGGCCGCCTCGTTCGCGGCCGGCAACACCACCCTGGTCAAACCGCCGCCGCAAGCGCCCGCCGCCTCGGTCGCGGTGGTGCGGCTGCTGCTCGACTGCGGCCTGCCGCCCGAGGCGGTGCAGGTGCTGCACGGCGGCGCCGCGGTCGGCTCGGCCTTGAGCGCCGCGCCCGAGGTGGGGGTCATCAGCTTCACCGGCAGCCCGGCGACCGGCCACGCGGTGGCCCGCGCCGCCGGGGCGAAACGCCTGGTCATGGAGCTGGGTGGCAATGCCGCGACGATCGTCTGCGAGGACGCCGACATCGACGCGGCCGCCCGGGTCTGCGCGGCGACCGGCTACAGCAACTCCGGTCAGAGCTGCATCTCGGTGCAGCGCGTCTACGTGCACCGCTCCCGCTACGACCGGTTCGTCGCCGCGTTCACCGCCGAGGTGCGGAAACTGACCGTCGGCGACCCGCTCGACCCGGGCACCGACGTGGGTTCGATGGTCGGCGACGACGCCGCCGAACGGGTCGTCGACTGGGCCCGGCAGGCCGCCGCCGCCGGCGCCACCATCACCACCGGCGGCCGCCGCGACGGGGCGATCGTGCAGCCCACCGTCGTGGCGTCGCCGCCCGCCGACGCCCGGCTGGTCCGCGAGGAGGTGTTCGGCGCGGTCGTCGGCGTGCTCGCCTACGACGACTTCGGCGACGTGCTGGCCGCCTGCAACGACAGCCGGTACGGGCTGCAGGCCGGACTGTTCACCCACGACGTCCGCCGCATCGTCACCGCGTGGCGCGAACTGGAGGTCGGCGGCCTGATCGTCAACGGCTCGTCGAACTTCCGCCTCGACCACGTCCCGTTCGGCGGCGTCAAGGACTCCGGTTTCGGCCGCGAGTCGCCGCGCTGGATGATCGACGACTACACCGTCGTCAAAACCCTCCTGCTGCGCGGCACATCCCTGTTCGGCACGGCGGAGGAGATCTGATGGACACCACGGTGAGCGCCGCCGAGGCGATGGTCGCCCAGCTCGAGTCGTACGGCGTCGAGCACGTCTTCGGCACCTGCGGGCACACCAACATCGCCCTGCTCGACGCGCTGGGCCGCAGCAGCGTCGAGTTCGTCATCGCCCGCCACGAGCAGGCCGCCGCGCACGCCGCCGACGGCTACGCCCGGGCCACCGGCCGCACCGGGGTGGTGCTGCTGCACGTCGGCCCCGGCATGACCAACGCGGTCACCGGCGTGATGACCGCCGCCCTCGACTCGGTGCCGCTGGTCGCGATCGCCGGCGACATCCCCTCCTACTACCACGGCCGGCACCCGCACCAGGAGATCAACCTGCACTCCGACGCCGATCAGACCGCCGTCTACCGGCCGTTCGTCAAACGCGCCTGGCAGGTGCACCGGCCCGAGGACCTGGCCCGCTTCACCGAACGCGCCTTCTGGACCGCCGCGTCCGGCCGTCCCGGGGCGGTGCTGCTGAGCGTGCCGATGGACCACTTCTCCCGGCCGGTCACGCCGGTCGCGTACCCGCTCGCCGTGCCGCAACGGCCCGATCTGCCCGCCGACGTCGCCGGGGAGATCGCCGACCTGCTCCTGGAGGCCGAACGGCCGCTGGTCTACCTGGGCGGCGGGCTGCGCCGCGGCCCCGGGCTGGACGCGCTGCGCGCCCTCGTCGAACACCTCGACATCCCGGTGGTGCACTCGCTGATGGCCAAGGGCACCCTGCCCGACGACCATCCGCTGCTGCTCGGCATGCCCGGCTTCTGGGGCCTGGAGATGACCAACCGGCGCACCCGCGAGGCCGACGTCGTGCTCGCGCTGGCCACCCGGTTCGCCGAGACCGACGCCAGCTCCTGGGACCGCCGCTACACCTGGAGCTTCCCGCCCGGCCGGCTCGTCCAGATCGACGTCGACCCGGCCGAGATCGGCCGCAACTTCCCGGTCACCGTCGGCGCGGTCGCCGACGTCAGCCGGGCGGTCCAGGCGATCAGCACCGCCGTGCACGCCCACCAGCCGCGCCCGCACCGCCGGGAAGGGCTGCGCGAGACCATCACCGCCGCCCGGCGCACGCTGTTCGCCGACAGCCGGGGCCGCGGCGCCGACGACCGGTTCCCGCTGCGCCCGGAACGCATCCTCACCGACCTGCGGGCGCTGCTCCCGGCCGACGCCGTGCTGGTCACCGATGTCGGCTGGAACAAGAACGGGGTGGCCCAGTGCTACGAGCTGCCCGCCGCCGGCCGGTTCATCACCCCGGGCGGCGCGTCCACGATGGGGTTCGGGCCGGCCGCCGCGGTCGGCGTGCAGATCGCCGAACCCGGCCGCACCGTGGTGGCGCTGATCGGTGACGGCGGCATGAGCGCCCAGCTGCCCGCCCTGCCGATGGCCGTCGAACAGGGCGCCCCGGTGATCTTCGTGGTGATGAACAACCGGTCGCACGGCACCATCTCCGATCTGCAGGCCGGCAACTTCGGCCGCAGCTACGGGTGCGACTTCACCGGGCCGGACGGGGAGCCGTACAGCCCCGACTTCGCGGCGCTGGGGCGGGCGTGCGGGGCGGACGGCTACCCGGTCGAGAGCGCCGCCGGCTTCGCCGACGCGCTGCGGGCCGCCCTCCAAGCGCGCCGGCCGGCCGTCATCGACGTGCCGATGGTCAACGAGCCGGTGCCCACCCCGGGGCACTGGAACATCAAGGACATCTATCAAGGCGTCTTCGAATAGAGGGAATTCACGTGGCGTACATCGATAGAAGAAACCTGTTGAAAGGCGCCGCCGCGCTCGCCGTGGTGCCCGGCATTCCGGCGGCGCCGCGCCGCACGTCCTGCGACACCCCCGGCGGGGCGGATTTTCCCAAGGTCGGCGGCAACCTCGGCAACCAGAACTACAGCGGGCTGCGCCGCATCAACCCCGGCAACGTACGCCGTCTGCGCGGCGCCTGGATGAACTCGATCGAGGGCGGTCTGCGCAGCGGAAACAGCCAGAGCACCGCGGTCGCCGTCGACGGGGTCCTCTACATCGAGTCCGCCCTGGGCAACGTCGTCGCCGTCGACGGCGTGACCGGGCAGACGAAGTGGCGTTACGACCAGACGCGCGGCGCGCTGACCCGGCGTGGTGTCGCGGTCGGCAACGGCTACGTCTACACCAAGTCCAACGACAACTACGTGATCGCCCTCGACCAGCAGACCGGGCAGGTGGCGTGGGAGCGGCAGATCAACGGGTTCGGCAACATCGAGAAGGTCGCCGTCGTGCACCACGACGGGCTGCTGTTCTGCGGCACCAACGACGGCCCGCGTGGCGCCGCCCTCGCGCTCGACGCCCGTACCGGTGATCTGTTGTGGCATTTCTGGGGCACGCCCGGTCCGGGGGAGCTCGGCAACGACACCTGGGAGGGCGACTCGTGGGCCGAGGGTGGCGCCACACCGTGGATCCATCCGGCCGTCGACCCGGAGCTGGGTTTGACCTACTGGACGTTCGGCAACGCCCGCGGCAGCAACTCGTCGCAGGACGGGTCGGCGCGCGGCGGCTCGAACCTGTTCGCGAACTCGCTGGTGGCGCTGGACATGCGCACCGGCGCCTACCGGTGGCACTTCCAGTCGGTCCACCACGACATCTGGGACATGGACAACGTGATGTCGCCGGTGCTGGCCGACGTCCGCATCCACGGGCGGATGCGCAAGGTGGTCGTCTACGGCAGCAAGTCCGGCATGTTCTTCATCCTCGACCGCATCGACGGCACCGCCCCGCTCGGCATCGTGGAGCGGCCGGTCCCGCAGGAGCCGCGGCAGAAGACGTGGCCGACGCAGCCGTTCCCGGTGCAGGGCGGCTGGACCGAGCAACGGGTCGTCGACCAGCCGCTGGGCACGTCGGTGCCCGGCGACCCGAACCGGGCGGTCCCCAACTACGTGCGGGGTGCCCTCTACGACCCGCACTGGGACGTGCCGATCCTGTCGATCCCCGGCCACGGCGGCGGCGCCGACTGGTCGCATCTGTCGTTCAGCCACCGCACCGGGCTCGTCTACACCGGATTCGGGTACGTGGCGTCGGCGCACTCGCTCACCGAGACCGCCAACGGGCTGCGGCCGCCCGGCGAATACCAGACCGGCGGGATCGTGGCGGTCGACGTGTCCACCAACCGGGTGCGGTGGAAGCGGCGGATGCCGTATTCGCTGGCCCACGGCAACGGGATCCTGACGACCGCCACCGATCTGCTGTTCATCGGCCGGCCGGACGGCAATCTGCTGGCCATGGACGCGCGCACCGGCCGGGAGCTGTGGCGGTTCCAGACCGGGGCGGCGATCAGCTCCAGCCCGATCATGTACCGGGCCGGCGGAAAGGAGTATCTGGCCGTCTTCGCCGGTGGGACCAGCATTCCGTACGGGAACTCGGCGCCGCGCGGGGACTTCCTGTGGGCGTTCGAGATCGACGGGGCGCTCGGCCCGGCGGTGACCCCGCCACCCCCGGTGATCCGGCGGCCGGTGTCCGGCGGGCCGGTCGACGGGGCGGCCGTCGCCAACACGGTGATCATCGGGCGGACCTCGACCGGGACGGCCGAATCGTTCGGGGTCGCGTCGATGGCGCCCACCCACCTGCGGGTTCCGGTGGGGACCACGGTCACGTTCACCAACCATCCGGGCAACGCCGGCACACGCGGGGTCACCCAGTTCTTCGAGGGACTGTTCGACGTGCGGCTGGCGCCGGGGGAGTCGTTCACGTACACGTTCGACCGGGCGGGGGAGTACTTCTTCAACGACCCGGCCAGTCCCCGCTCGACCGGCAAGATCGAGGTCGTGACGCCGTGAGGCCGCTGGCCGTCCTCAACGGGCCGAACCTGAACATGCTCGGGCGGCGGGAGCCGGAACTGTACGGGCGGGTGACGCTGGCCGAGATCGAACGGCGGTGCACGCTGCTGGCCGGGGAGCTGGGCTTCGAGCTGTTCCTCGGCCAGTCCAACGCCGAAGGGCAGCTGATCGACTGGGTGCATCAGGCGTACGAGACGTCGTCGGCGGTGATCATCAACCCGGCCGGGCTGTCGACCCGGTCGGTGGCCCTCTACGACGCGCTGCGAATGCTTCAGCAGCCGGTCGTCGAGGTGCACCTGACCAACGTGTTCGGGCGCGAGCCGCTCTACCGGCGGCTGCTGACCGCGGCCGCCGCCACCGGCTTCCTGGCCGGATTCGGGGCGGAGGTCTACGAACTCGCCATGCGCGGCCTGGCCGGGAGGGTGTGGTGCGAGCCGGAGTCATCGGCTGCGGCCGGATCGCCCGCGACGATCTGAACGCCCCGCGCGCGGCCGGTGCCGAGGTGTACGCGGTCCCCACGCCGGCGTGCACCGGCCGGCCGGTGCCGCCGCGGTGAGCCGGTCAGCCGCCGAACGGGCTGTCGAAGCCGCGTTCGGCGATCTGCCGGGCCATCCGTTTCAGGTCGGCGGCGAACTCGGCGACCTTCGCGGGGGTGAACCGGACCGTCGGCCCGCTCAGCGACAGCGCGGCCACCACCGTGCCGGAGCGGCCGACGATCGGGGCGGCCACGGCGGACAGGCCCTCCTCTCGTTCGCCGTGGCTCTCCCCGAAGCCGTTGCGGGTGGTCTCGTCGATCCAGGCCCGCATGACCGAGGCGTGCCCGGGGCCGTGCGGCGAGCCCTTGGCGATCCGGTCGAGCAGGGTGGGCGGGGCGTCGCGCAGCAGCACCTTCGACGACGCGCCGGCCCACATCGGCAGCTCGTCGCCGACGTGCACGACGTGCCGCAACGGTTGCGGGCTCTCCTGCTGGGCGACGCAGACCCGGTGGACGTCGCGGGCCACGTACAGGTTGACGGTCTCCCGGCAGCGGGCGGCCAGCTCGCGCATGCCGCTCTGTGTCTCGGGCGGCAGCTCCCAGCCGCGGCGGGCGAGGTGCGCCCACCGCCACAGGCCGGGCCCGGCCATGTAGCCGCCGCTGGTGGCCCACAGCAGCCCGTTCTGTTCGAGGGTGGACACCAGGCGCAGCACGGTGGTCTTGGCCAGGCCGGTGGCCTCGACGATGTCGCGCACGGAGATGATCGGCCGGTCGTCGGTGAGCAGGCCGAGGATGCCCAGGGCGCGCTGGACGCTGCGGACGCCCTGCTGGTCGGCGGACTCGGCCGGTTTCTCCACGGTGACCCACTCTCTCGTGCCGGTGCTCACCCGAGGATTCTGCTGCATTTCCCACATCGGGGACCGGCGGCACCCGGCCTCTTGCGTGAACGGATCGACGCCCGTACGTTACACGCAGTCCATGTGACGGTCCAAACGGTCCGCACAGTGGTTCAGACAGCTGGCGGAAGTGAGGTCCTTTCGTTGAGCACACCCGTCGAGTGGCGCGAGCCGGCGCCCCTGCGTGCCTGGGGCTCGGCCGAGCTGTGGGTCGCCGTCGCCGCGCTGGCGGTGATCTTCGTGAGCGTCCTGTGGCAGGTGATCAGCCGGTACGTGCCGGCGCTCAACTGGCCCGGCGTCAGCGAACTGGCCAGCTACTCACTGATCGTGCTGACTTTCGTGATGGTCGGCTACCTGATCGGCAACAACGGCCACATCATGATCCAGATCGTCGACTACCTGGCCAAAGGCGTCGCCTTCACGATCGTCAAAGCGCTCTCCGCCGCGTTCACCGCGATCATCTGCGCGATGCTGGCCTGGGAGGCCTACCACCTGATCCTGATGTACCCGGACCGGCAGACCGCCGCCCTCGGCGTACCCCTCTGGATCCTCTACGCCGTCCCGCTGGCCGGCTTCATCTCCGGCGCGGTGCGCGCCACCGTGCGCATCTTCGTCGCCCACCGCCCCGACGCCCACTTCGACGCGGCGGAGGCGAGATGATCCTCGAACTGTGGATGGTCGGCGCCGCCATTGCCGTCCTGCTGTTCCTGCGGGTCCCGGTCGGCCTCGCCTTCATCGGCCCCAGCCTGTGGTACGCGCTGGCCGACGGCCGCTCACCCGGCTTCGCCCTGAAAACCACCTTCGACGGCCTCAACAGCTTCCCGCTGCTGGCCGTGCCCCTGTTCATCCTGGTCGGCGTCCTGGCCAACCGCCTCGGCATCGCCGACCGTCTCTACGAGTTCTGCCTCGCCGCGCTCGGCCGGCTGCGCGGCAACCTGGCCTACGTCAACGTCGGCTCCGCCGTCGGCTTCTCCTGGATGAGCGGCTCCGCCCTGGCCGACGTCGCCGGTCTCGGCAAGATGCAGATCCCGCAGATGGTCAAAGCCGGCTATCCGCACGGCTTCGCCTCCGGCCTGACCGCCTCGTCGTCCCTGATCAGCCCGGTGATGCCACCCAGCATTCCGGCCGTCATCTACGCCGCCACCGCCACCGTCTCCACCGGCGCCCTCTTCGCCGCCTCGGTGATCCCCGCCTTCGCGATGGCCGCCGGCCTCTGCGTCTACATCTTCCTCTGGACCGCCCGGCGCCCCCAGTTCACCTCGGTCCCCTTCGACCGGGCCCGCTTCACCAAAGCGTCGATCGGCGCGGTCGGCCCCCTGCTCACCCCGGTCATCCTGCTCGGCGGCATCCTGTCCGGCGTCTTCACCCCGACCGAGGCGGCCTCGGTCGCCGTGCTCTACATGCTGATCCTCGGCGTCGTCTACCGCACCCTGCGGGCACCGGTGATCCTGCAGGCGGCCCGGGAGACGGCGGCGATCACCGGCGGCATCATGCTGATCCTCGGCGCCGCCGCCCTGCTCGGCCTGATCCTCACCCGCGCCCACGTGTCCCGCGACGTCGCCGCGTTCCTGACCGGCGTCTCGGACAACCCGTGGATCTTCATGCTCCTGGTCAACATCATCCTGCTGATCCTCGGCTGCCTCATCGACGCGACCGCGGTCATCCTGGTCACCGTGCCGGTGCTGCTGCCGATCGCCGTCCAGTTCGGCATCGACCCGATCTACTTCGGCGTCGTCATGATCATCAACCTGATGCTCGGGCTGCTCACCCCACCGGTCGGCAGCGTCCTCTACATCACCAGCTCGGTCACCGGGAAACCGGTCGACGTCGTCTTCCGCGGGGTCGCGCCGTTCCTGATCCCGCTGCTGATCGTCCTCATCGCGGTCACCGCACTACCGGACATCGTGCTGTGGCTGCCCAAAGTCCTCGGATTCTGACGATTCGGGAGAACAACATGCACCGATCGAAGATCGCCGCGGCGATCCTGCTACCCCTTCTCCTCGCCACCGGATGCACCACCCAAGAGAACGACACCGGCGCCGGCGACGGCGCCAACCCGCAGATCACCATCAAGATCGGCAGCTCTCAGCCGGAGACCCAGCCCAACTACCGCTGCGGCATGCAACTGCTCAAGGAACGCCTCGAAGGCCGGCAGGACCTCAACCTCACCATCGACCTGTTCCCCAACAGCCAGCTCGGCCCGGACGCCGAACGCTTCGCCGGCGTCCAGAGCGGCGACATCGACATGGACCTGCAAGGCGGATCCGCCATGTCGACCGCCTTCCCGCAGATCGGCGTCCTCGACGCCGCCTACGCCTTCAACGACATCGACCACTTCTTCAAATGGGTCGACCAGAACGGCAAGACCTTCTTCGCCGACTTCAACAAGGCCACCGGCACCACCATCATCGACTCCTGGTACTTCGGTATGCGCACCTTCACCGCCACCAAGGAGATCCGCAAACCCGCCGACCTGTCCGGCCTCAAGATCCGCTTCCCGAACACGCCGCAGTTCCTCGCCAACGCCGAAGCCCTCGGCGCCAACGCGGTCGCCATCGCCGTCGAAGAGCTCTACCTCGCCCTGCAACAGGGCGTCGCCCAGGGCCAGGAGAACCCGGTCGTCGCCACCCACGCCCAGAAATTCGACGAGATCCTCAAGGTGGCCAGCCTCACCGACCACCAGGTCGGCGCCCACTACGTGGTGATCTCCGACAAGACCCTCGCCAAGATGAGCCAGCCGCAGAAGGACGCCCTCTTCACCGCCGTCCACGACATCCGCGCCGAGAACCGCAAATGCGTCGACGACGAGACCAAGACGGTCCTCGACGGATGGCGGGGCGACTCCACCCGTACCGTCGTCGAAGCCGACCAGGTCGACAAGCAGGCCTTCATCGCCAAGGCCGAGGCGTACTTCAACTCCCACTACACCGGCGCGAACCTCGAGCTCTACAAGAGCATCCGGGCCTCCGCCTGATGGATCACGTGCTGATCGGACTGGTCGGTGCCGGCATCGGCCAGTCCCACTCCCCACTGCTGCACCAGCGGGAGGCCGACCGGCACGGCATCCGGCTCATCTACACCACCATCGACTCCAACGCCCGCCACCTGCACGCCGGCGACCTGCCCGACGTGCTCCGCTGGGCCCGCACCCTCGGCTACCGCGGCCTCAACATCACCCACCCGTTCAAACAGCAGATCATCAACCACCTCGACGACCTCTCCGGCGAGGCACGCACCCTCGGCGCCGTCAACACCGTCGTCTTCGACGACCACACCGTCAAAGGCCACAACACCGACGGGTACGGGTTCCGGCGCGGCTTCCTGGAGACGTTCGCCGACGCGCCCCGCCGGCACGTCGTGCAACTCGGAGCCGGTGGCGCCGGAGCGGCCGTCGCCCACGCCCTGCTCGACCTCGGCACCGACCGGGTGACCATCGTCGACGTCGAACCCGGACGCGCCGCCGACCTCGCCGGGCGACTCGGCGCCCGGTGCGCCGCCGGCCACCCCGCCGACCTGGCCGCACTGCTCACCACCGCCGACGGGGTCGTCAACGCCACCCCGGTCGGCATGGACCACCACCCCGGCTCACCCGTACCCCCCGAATGCCTTCGCCCCGGCCTGTGGGTCGCCGACCTCGTCTACCGGCCCGCCGACACCGCCCTGCTGCGGGCCGCCCGCATCGCCGGCGCCCTCACCCTGCCCGGCGTCGCCATGAGCGTCCACCAGGCCGTCGCCGCCTTCGAACTGTTCACCGGCGTGCCCGCCGACCCGGCCGCGATGCTCGCCGACTCCGCCGACCTGCTGCGCACCGGCCGGTGAACCCGCCACTGTGGTCGGCCGCGCCGTTCCCGGCACTGCTGATCACGGTCGCCCTCCTCGAAGTCCTCGCCGCCGGCTGGTGGAGCCGCCTCACCAGCAAAGCGCTCGTCTGCGCCGCGTTCGCCGCCCCCGCCGCCGCGCACCTGCTCACCGCCGACGGCGGCCCCGCCGCGCTCGCCCACTCGCTCACCGAATACGTGTCGTTCCTGTCGCTGCTCGCCGCCCTGTACGTCATCGCCGGCGGCATCCACCTGCGCGGCTCCCTCGCCGGCACCCCCCTCGCCAACGCCGGCATGCTCACCGTCGGCGCCGTCCTCGCCAACCTGGTCGGCACCACCGGCGCCGCCATGCTGCTGATCCGCCCCTTCCTGCGCGCCAACGCCCGCCGCCGGCGCCGCGCCCACCTGGTCGTCTTCTTCATCCTCATCGTCGCCAACGCCGGCGGCCTGCTCACCCCGATCGGCGACCCACCGCTCTACCTCGGCTACCTCAAAGGCGTCCCGTTCGACTGGACGCTGCGCCTGTGGGGGCCGTGGCTGTTCGTCAACGGCGTACTCATCCTGATGTTCAACCTGATCGACCAGTTCCTGGTCAACCGCGAGGAACGCCAGGACCTCGCCACCGGCCTGATGGACCAGCTCATCGTCCACGAGCCGCTGCGCGTCGAAGGCCGCCGCAACCTGCTCCTGCTCGCCGCCGTCGTGCTGCTGCTGGTGGCCCGGCTCCCCGCCCCCGTGACAGCCGCCGGCCTGTGGGCGATCACCTACCTGTCCTGGCGGATCACCCCACCCGGCGTGCACCGCGACAACCACTTCACCTTCGGCCCGATCGCCTCCGTCGCGATCATCTTCGCCGCCGTGTTCGTCACCATGACCCAGCCGCTGCTCATCCTCAACGCCCGCGCCGCCGACACCGGCCTCACCGAACCGTGGCAGTACTTCTGGGCCACCGGGGCGCTGTCGTCGGGCCTCGACAACGCCCCCACCTACCTGGCCTTCACCGCCGTCGCCGCCGGCCTGCTCGGCATCAGCATCGACGACCCCACCTACCTGAACACGCTGATCAGCACCCCCACCGGCAGCGACCTGCTCTACGCCATCTCCTGCGGCGCCGTGATCATGGGCGCGCTCACCTACATCGGCAACGGCCCCAACCTGATGGTCAAGGAAGTCGCCGAACACCGGGGCGTCCGCATGCCGCACTTCTTCGCGTACGCCGCCGTCGCCCTGATCGTCATGCTGCCCGTCCTGGCAGCCACCACCTTCCTGTTCTTCCCACCCGGGAGCCCACCATGAGAAGACGGACCACCGCCGTACTGCTCACCCTCGTACTGGCCGGCATCAGCCCGGCGCCCGCCACCGCCGCGCCCGGCGCGCCCACCGTCCCGGTCCCCGCCGTCACCGGCCCGCTGCCGCCGCGACCCTTCTTCGCCAGCGACCTCGACCTGCCCGCCCGCGGCTACGTCGAACAGGAATACCTCTACAGCGGGCACGCCAACGTGTACGACGCGACCGTCGCACCCGGCATCGGCGCCCGGCCCACCCCGTCACCGACCGCGAACATCGTCTCCAGCGGCCATCCCTACACCACCCGCATGGTCGTCCGCCGGCCGGCGCACCCCGCCGCGTTCAACGGCACCGTCATCGTCGAATGGCTCAACGCCACCAGCCAGTACGACGTCGAGGCGTACTGGTTCCGCACCCACGAGTTCCTGCTCCGCGACGGCTACGCCTGGGTCGGCATCACCGCACAGAGCGCCCCCGTCACCCACCCGGTCCTCGGCCTCAAAGCGTTCGACCCCCAGCGGTACGCCGCCCTCGACCTGCCCGCCGGCGACGCGCTGTCGTTCGACGCCTACGCCCAGGGACTCCAGGCGGTGCGCCGTGCCGGTGTGCTCGGCGGCCTCCAGAACCGGATCGGCACCGTCATCGCCGCCGGGGTGTCCCAGTCGGCCGGCCGTGTCTCCGTGTTCGTCAACGCCGTACAGCCCCGCACCCGGCCCGTCGCCGACGCCGTCCTGCTCTACGTCGGCGGCGAACGCCTCCGCGACGACCTGCCCATCCCCGTGTTCAAGGTGCTGTCCGAAACCGAGTTCGCCGCACCACCGGCAAGCTCCGCCAACGAGATCAGCTCCCTGCAACCGGACACCCGCCGGATGCGCACCTGGGCCGTCGCCGGCACCTCCCACTCCGACTGGGCCTCGTTCGCCGTCCGCTACGCCCTCCTGCGACGCGACCAGCCCACCGCGCCGCTGCGCGACAACTGTGCCCGCCCCAGCCGCAGCCGCATCCCCGACCGGTACACCCTGTCCGCGGCGACCCACCACCTCGCCCGCTGGGCACGACACGGCACACCACCGCCCACCGCACCGCTGATCACCCTCGGCCCCGACGGTCTGACCGTCCAGCGCGACCAGCACGGCAACGCCCTCGGCGGTCTCCGGCTCGCACCCTTCCAGGTGCCCGTCGCCCTCGACACCGGCATCAACGAGAACCCGCCGGGAGCGGGCGGACTGTGTTTCCTCAACGGCACCCACCTTCCGTTCGACCGGGCCACCCTCACCGCCCTCTACCCCGACCGGCCCACCTACCTGCGACAGTTCACCGCCGCCACGGCCCGCAACGTCCGCGACGGCTACGTGCTGCTCCCCGACGCCGCCGAGATGCTGCGCGACGCCCACACCTCCCTGACCGGCCGCGACCTGGAATGCCGGGAACTGTGCGCCAACGTCAGCCAGTTCCCGATCCAGCCGTCCACCCAACTGCTGCGCGACCACACCGCCTTCCTCTACCAGCGCGGCGGCGACCGGCTGCTGCACACGCTCGACGACGCGACCCTCGCGGTAGCCCGCGGCCAAACCGACCCGGCGCGGCAGCCGCACCACTACGCCGTGGCGGTGCGGGCCCTGGAGGACTACCGTGACCTCCTCGAACGGCAGCGGCGACTCGGCCGGGCCACCGTCGAACAGGCCGCCCTGCTCGACGGCTACGCGACCGAACTGATCCAGCGCCTCACTCCCGGCCCGCCCACCGGGCACGGCGCGTGACCCGAGGACGAGCCACCGGACGACCAGCCGTCCGCACCCGAAAGCCCGACCGCGACGGGAGGCTACGCGAGTTGGGTGCCGGTCGTTCTCGGCGCCACTGGGCCGGGCCGTGGTCTGTGTTGTGTCGCCGATCATCGGCACCAACGCGGGGGACCGCTCGCGAGCCGGAGAGCCACCAGGCCGTCCAGACACCTGCCCGGCGACTGCGGCGAAAGGCACAGGTGCTACGGAAGCTCCGCGATCACCATCATCCGATCGTGTCCGGCGTTCAGTGGCCTACCGTCTTCGCCGTACCCTGCCACGGTGGTGAACCCCGCAGCCGTGCACCAATCGCGCAGCTCAGGAAAGCCGAACAATCGCTTGAGGAAGGTCAATCTGCGGACCTGACCGTCGCGGACCACCGTGCGTTCGACCTCGAAGCGCCCAGTCAGCGGGTCCCAGTGGTGACGGTCGACAAGCATGTCACCGTTCTCCCGGGCCGCCGTGATTCGCGACGGGGTGTACGAGGCAAGGAACCTCGCCAGGTTGTCCAGATCCATGGCCATTCGCCCGCCGGGCCGCAGGACTCGAGCGATCTCCGCAAGGACGTTGCGGTTGGCGGGGTCGTCGAAGTATCCGAAGGCCGTCGTCCAGTTGACCAGACGATCGAACCGTCCCGTCCATCCCGGAAGTCGCCGCATGTCACCCGCGACGTACTCGACGTCCACGCCCATCGCCGCGGCGTCGGTTCGAGCCCGGTCGAGGAACACCGCCGACGAGTCGAGGCCGGTGACCTCGCAACCACGGGCCGCCAAGGCGTTCGCCAGCGCACCGTGGCCACAGGCCAGATCGAGCACGCTCATCCCGGGTCGCAGATCCAGCAGCCGCCAGACGATGTCAGCGGCGGCGGACGTGGCGGCATACGCCGTTCCCACCACAGGCCCGTGCGTCGGCGCGCTGCCACCCCCCGGCGAAGCGAAAAAATGCAGGTAGTCCTCGTCGTACATCGCCGCCGCGTCGAACAGATCCGCCGTCATGATTCCCACCGTATTCACGGACGGGGCAATCAACAACCGCGTTGGTGGAGCTCACGGCCTCACTGTTGCGCCGCGATCCGCTTGCCGCCGAAGCCCGTGACCTGCGACCAAGCCGGACTCGGCGGCGCGTGCGTGCTGCGGCACCATCTCGCCGGCAACCACCGCAGCACTCGCGACGGCATGATGGATCCATGCCTGATCCTCAGCCCGTCCCTGAACCACGCAAGACGCTCACCCACGCCGGCTGCGTGGTCTCGACTCCCTTCGGATACCGCCCGTTGCAGCTGGATCTGCATGTGCCGCCGGGCGACGGCCCGTTCCCGGTCGTGCTCTGGATACACGGCGGCGGCTGGGTGGGCGGCAGCCGGGTGTGGACCGTGGACCAGCGGTTCCACGAGCGCATGGTGGCCCGAGGGTACGCGGTCGCCGACGTCGACTACCGGCTGGCGCTGGAGGCCACGTACCCGGCGCAGCAGGCCGACATCGACGCCGCCATCCGCTGGCTGCGCCACCACGCCGCGGCGCTGCGGCTCGACCCGGGCCGGTTCGCCGCCCTGGGCGAGTCGGCCGGCGGCCAGCTGGCGGCGATCGCCGGGCTCACCGGCACCGGCGACACGGCGCTTCAGGCCGTCATCCTCTGGTACGGCGCCGGCGACCTGTCCAGCCTGCGGAACCAGGACGACCCGTTCACAAACCCGGCACTGCTGCTCGGCGGCCCGCTCGCCGAACGCGCGGCCCTCGCGCGGCTCGCCAGCCCCTTGCACAACGTCCACCCGGACGCCCCGCCGTTCCTGCTGGTGCACGGCACCGAGGACGAGATCGTCCCGTTCGCGGACGCCGTCGGCTTCGCCGCGGCGATGCAGGCCCAGGGCGTACGGTGCGAAGTGCTGCCGGTCGAGGGCGCGGGCCACGTCTTCACCGGCGCGAGCGTCGAGGTGGGCACCCTCACCGAGACCGGCGCCGACTTCCTCGACGACGTCCTCGGCCACGCCGCGATCTAACGATTCGCATCTTGCGACGGATCCGAGTCGACCGGCAGGACCGCGGTGGGCGTGCACCGTTTGACGGACATCCGCGATCAGGGCATCTGGAGTGTCCGGGAGGATGCCCGGCGAATCCTGGATCAGGCGGTGGACGTGTCGGGCCGGAACCGGAAGCGGCCATGATCGGCCCGATCCTGACTGTCGGCCCTCGTTACCTGGCTGCCACCGGGGTGGTCCGGGTGTGGATCGACACGGGTGCCGCTTCGTCCGCGCGGCGGCTTCCCCGGCGATCCGAACAGGAGGCCGAGGACGTCGTCGGGGGAGGCCACGGCGATCACCGGACCCGAACGTCAGCCGTCGCCGCCGGAGCCCCGATGCCGACCCGATCGCCGGACGGTGTTCTCACACGGCCCGGACCTCGGCGAGCCGCTTGACCGCGTAGTCGTCCTTCCAGCAGACGGCGGCCTCCCACGCGGCCGACGCCTGCGCGGCGATGTCGTACGCGGCGCCGTCCAAACCGGCGGCGTTGCCGGGCAGCACCAGGTCCAGGTCGGGGACGTCGACACGTGACTCGTCCCAGTCGATCAGCGCGACCCGGTTCGCGGTGACCCGGACGTTGCCGGGGTTGAGATCGCCGTGCACCACACATGCCGGGCGCCCGGCCAGCCGTGCCCACGCCGCGCGGCACCGGGCCACGCCTTCCGGGGGCATCGCCCGCAGGTCGATCCTCGTCCCGGTGTCGGCGTGCAGCAGGTCCGTCGACGACCGCCAGCCCGGCCGCTGCGGCCAGCCCCGCGTCAACCGGTGCAGCTTCCGCACCGTGCCGGCGACACGGCGCCAGTCGGACGGGGTCTCGGGCGGTCCACCCTCCAGGTAGGTCATCACCATCAGGCCGTCGGCGAAGAGCCGGCCGTCCATGGCCGGGATCGGCGCCGGTACCGTCAGGCCCGCACGGTCGAGGTGGCTGAGCAGTTCGGTCTCCCACGCCAGATCGGCGTCGCTTCGGGAACCGAGCCGGCCGACCGCGAGGCGCCCGCCGACGCGTACGCTCCACACGTCGTTGGCGACCCCGCCGGTGAGCGGTTCGACACGGGTGGCGTCCGCACCCCACTCCGAAAGCGCCTCCCATCCCATCGCCCGGATTTTACGGGCGCTCGGCCTCGGTGGTGGGTCGGCCGGCACGCCCTTGGCCGCAATAGGGCCCTTGTCGCAGTCTGCTGGCAACTACAAGATGATGGCGTCAGGAGTGGGATAACCCGTAGCTCCTGACCCGATCGGGCGCGCCGGCACGCGATGATCCAGCAGCCGGCGGGCCCGATCGCCGCTACGGCTCGGCCCTTTCACCGGACGTCTGCGATGACCATGCCCACTTCGCCGGTGGTTGCCCGGGCCGACACCGCGCCCGCCGATTTCAGGAAGCCGGCACTCGGGGGACGGCAGCAGGCGGAGCCCCCTCAGCCCCGGCGCATCCTTCGCCACGCGGACCGCTGGATCAGCAGCGTCAACAGGCCGCCGACGACGATCGCGGCCAGGTTGACGACCAGTTGCAGCGCGGATCCGAGCGCCTCGTCGGTGACGCCGTAGGCCACCGCGACGGCGGCGTTGGCTGCCGCGGGCACCGTGGTGACCGAGATCAGCACGCCGACGAGGGTGCCCGACTTCGCGGAGGTCAGCGAGAGGATCCCGGCGACGCCGCCGAGGAAGCCGATCACCCAGGACAGCGCGTCGGGCTGCCAGATGAAGTCGGTCAGCGGCCGGTCGGCCAGCAGCATGGACTTGTTCACCAGGCCGGCGGCGGTCAACAGCCACACCGCGCCGACGGTGACGGCCATGCCGACCGGGAAGCCGACGCGGAGGGCCAGCGCCGAGTCACGCACGAGCCGGCCCTTGCGCAGCGCCAAGCCCACGCAGAGTGCCGCGAGCGGCCCGAACTCCGGTCCGACGACCATGGAACCGACGATGAGGATCGGCTGGTCCAGCAGCACCCCGATGGCGGCGATGATCGTCGCTATGGTCATGAACGCCAGGAAGGCGGCCGACAGTTCGGTCTCCTCGCCGGTCCGGTGCTCGATCTCGTGCCACACCACGGCGTCGGCGCCGAGCCCGGGCACCCGGCGGGCGGCCCGGTCCGCCGACGCCGACAGCGTCGCGTCGACGCGTTCGACCACGATCGCCCCGTCACGGTCGAGTCCCAGGGTCTGGAGCCGGTCGAGGACGGTGTCGGCTCCTTCACGGACGACGTCGAACTCGACCACGTCACCGTCCGGGGAGATCGCCGCGCCGGGCAGCACCATCAGGTGGGCGATCCCCGGGTCCTCGCGAGCACGCTGGTCAGACGCGCGGTGACCGACGGCGGCGTGATCACCCGGACATGCAGCACACCCGGCAGTCTACGGCCGCCGCCGGCGGCGGCGAGGGCGCCGTGAAGCCGCGGCGACACCGGTGTGAATCCGGCCGCGCGCATGCTGTCGGCGGATCGTGGCCACCCGGGCACGACGGAGGAGGAGCCAGCATGATCGCGGTGACCGGGCTGCGTAAGTCGTTCGGTGAACGAACCGTCCTCGACGGCATCGACCTGAACGTTCCGGAAGGCACGACGTTCTCCCTGCTGGGCCCGAACGGGGCCGGCAAGACCACGACGGTACGGATCCTGTCGACGGTGATCGGCTTCGACGGCGGGCACGCCGCGGTCGCCGGGCACGACCTGGCCCGGGCACCCGACCGGGTACGCGCGGCGATCGGCGTGACCGGCCAGTTCTCCGCCGTGGACGACCTGCTCACCGGCACGGAGAACCTTCAGCTCATGGCCGACCTGCACCGTCTGGGCCGCGCCGACCGACAGCGGCGGGTCACCGAACTGCTCGACCGGTTCGACCTCGGCGCCGCCGCCGGCCAGGTCGCCTCCACCTACTCCGGCGGGATGCGGCGCCGCCTCGACCTGGCGATGACGCTGATCGGCGACCCACGGGTGATCTTCCTCGACGAGCCGACCACCGGACTCGACCCGCGCAGCCGCCGGATGATGTGGCAGACGATCCGCGACCTCGTCGCAGGTGGCGTGACCGTCTTCCTGACCACCCAGTATCTGGAGGAGGCGGACCAACTCGCCGACCGGATCGCCGTGCTCGACCAGGGCCGGGTGGTCGCCGAGGGAACCCCGGAACAGCTCAAACGCGGTGTTCCCGGCGGCCACGTCCGGCTGCGTTTCGCGGACGCCGCCGCGCTGACCGCCGCCGTGGGAGTCCTGCCCGGCGCGGCCCCCGACGAGGAGGCGCTGACGGTGCAGGTGCCCGGCGACGGCGGGGTGCCGGCGCTGCGCCGGCTGCTGGACCGCCTGGACACGGCCGGCGTCACGGTCGAGTCCCTGTCGGTGCACACCCCCGACCTCGACGACGTCTTCCTCGCCCTCACCGGCCACCAGCACGAGGAGGCGACCCGATGAGAGACGCGGCGACGATGGTACGGCGCAACATGCGCCACACCGTCCGCAATCCGGGCGCGGTCATCATGACGATCGCCCTGCCGGTGGTTCTGCTGCTGCTGTTCGTCGGCGTCTTCGGCGACGCCCTGAGCGCGGGTTTCGGCGCCGCGGCGCCCGGCGACGACTACATCGACTACGTCGTGGCCGGAATCCTGCTGATGACCGTCGGGTACGGGTCGACCATCACCGCCCTGGCCGTGAACCGGGACATGACCGAAGGGATCATCGTCCGGTTCCGGAGCATGGCGATCTCCCGGACCGCGGTGCTGACCGGCCACGTCGTCGGCTCCACGGTCCGGACCATGCTGGGGGCGCTGCTGGTGGTCGGTGTCGCCGTGGCGCTGGGCCTGCGCCCGGCCGGCGACCCGGTACGGCTGCTCGGCGCGGCCGGGCTGCTGCTGATGATGACGGTGGCCCTGACCTGGCTGGGTGTCGCCGTCGGCCTGGCCGCCAAGACCCCCGACGGCGTCGCCCCGTTCACCCTCGTGCTGCAACTGCTGCCGTTCCTGTCCAGCGCGTTCGTGCCGCCGGAGGCGATGTCGGGGCCGGTACGCTGGTTCGCCGCGCACGAACCGTTCACACCGATCACCGACACCCTGCGCGCGCTGATGCTGGGCGTCCCCGTCGACCACGCCGGCCTGCCCGCGGTCGGATGGTGCCTGGTGCTGGCGGTGGCCGGTTACCTGTGGGCGCGGGCGCTGTTCAGCCGCGATCCCGTCTGATCAGCTGGGCCAGCGCGGCCGCCCGCAACCCGTCATGATCGAGGCCGGCGTACTCCGTGACCGCCACGGCGTACGCCGCCTTGTCGGCCTGTTCGGCGAGTTCGCGGATCCGGGCGCCCGACATCGTCGGCTGGAATCCGCTCAGCCAGCGGAAACGCTCGGCGAGGGCGATCATCCGCACCGCCCGTGACGCCGCCCCACGGTCCAGGTCGACCAGGGCCGGCACCAGCAGCAGCGAGCCGCACACCGGGAACTCCACCACCGGGGCGGCCCCCACCGTCGTCGCCGCCGACTCCGTGAGCGTGCCGGTCAGATCCCGCACCAGGTCGAGACGGCCGTGGTGGGCGTGGGTGACGACGGCGACGACCTGAACCTCGCACGCCCACGACGCGGCGCCGGCCGGGTCGTCGCGCAGCCGCCCGGCCGCCTCCCGCCACAGTCGCAGGCCGCCGTCGACGTCGCCGCGGCCGAGCCGGATCTCGGCGCGGGCACACACGTCGAACAACGGCAGCCCGGTCGGTTTGTCCCCGGCCCCGGTGATCTGCTCCAGCCCCCGCTCGGCCCGGTCGTACTCGCCGCGTTGCAGGTCGGCGAGCAGCAGCGCCCACCGTCCCCGGGCCACGGTGGGCGCCGCGCCCAGCTGCCGCATCAGGCGCAGAGCCTCGTTCAGATGGTCGAAGGCCGGCTGTCCCGGCTCGACCTGCAGGCACAGTTCGCCGATGCGGGCGTGCGCGACGGCCCGGATCCACGGGTCACCGTCGTCGCCGATCCCGGCCAGCATCCGCCGGGCCGCCCGCAGCGCGCCGGGCAGGTCGTTGCCGTGCTCGGCCACGAAGCTGTACGCGTACCCGGCGGTGCCCGCCACCAGCGGCTGATCACTGTCGCACAGCTCCCGCAACGCCTGCGGGCCCGGCGCGCACAGCGCCACCTGCGCGGCCCGGACCACGGTGTCGGCGGCGGGCACCGGCATCCGCCGCAGCACCGCCAGGGCCCGCAGCGGGGCGGGCCCGCGCAGCAGGTACGCGCTGACCGCGCACAGCACCGCTGCGGTCCGGGCCGCCTCCACCGTGCCGGGGCCCGGACGGGTGCGCGACAGCACCGGCGGCGCGTCCCGGGCCAGGGCGGTCAGGCGGGTGAAGTTCGACTCGGTGAGCCACAGGCTGCCGAGCATCGCCGCGGTCACCGCCACCACGTCGCCGTCGCCACGGTCCAGCCCGTACCGCAGCGCCTGCACCAGGTTGTCCTGTTCGGCCCGGACGCGCGCCAGGTCGGGCAGCAGATCGGCGGTGAGCACCGGGTCCGGGCCGCCGGCGCCGAGATCGCGGGCCCAGCCGAGGAACCGGGTGACCGTCCGCTCGTCCTCGCCGGCCTCACGACGGCGGGCCGTGCTGAACTCGCGCACCGTCTCCAGCATGTGCAGGCGCGCCCGCGGCCCGTCGTCGGTGACCTTCAGCAGCGACTGCTCGGCCAGCTGATCCAGGATCGTGTCGTCGCCGATCAGATGCCGCGCGGCGTCGACGGTGAAGCCGCCGGGAAACACCGACAGCGCCCGCATGGCGGCCCGGCCGTCGTCGTCCAGCAGATCCCAGCTCCACTCGATCACCGCCTGCAGGGTGCGATGGCGTCGCGGGGCGTCACGCAGACCCGCCCGCAGCAGCGTGAACCGGTCGTCGAGGCGGCGGCTGATCTCGGCGACCGACATCACCCGTACCCGGGCCGCGGCCAGCTCCGCCGCGAGCGGCAGGCCGTCGAGGCGCGCACACAACGCGGTGACCGCGCCGTCCGGAAGGTCGGCGTCCGGGCGCACGGCCCGGGCGCGGCGCCGGAACAGGTCGGCCATCGTCGGCGGATCCAGCTGCGGAAGCGGGTACACGTGCTCCGACGACAGGCCCAGCGGGGCGCGGCTGGTCGTCAGCACCCTTAGGTCCCGGCCGGCCGACACCAGCGACTGGACCAGCCCGGCGACGCCGTCGAGGACGTGTTCGCAGTTGTCGAGCACCAGCAGGGCGGGGCCGGGCCCGAGCGCCTCGGCGATCCGGTCCACCGCGCCGGGCGCCGCACCGGGTCGGTTCTCGCCGGCTTCGACGACCGAGGCCACCTCGGCGATCACGTCACCGTCGGCGGTGACCCCGGCCAGTTCGACCACATTCACCGTACGATGTGACGCCTGCCCGGCGACGGCGAAGGCGACCCGGGTCTTGCCGAGGCCGCCGGCGCCGACGATCGACACCACCCGCGAGTCACGCAGCAGGGCGGTGACGGCGCCGATGTCGCCGTCCCGGCCGAGCAGCGCGTTCGGCTCGTGACGCACCCCGCGCCGCACCGCCGGCGTGTCGAGCAGCAGCAACTCCCGGTGGATCTCCTGCAGTCCGGGCCCGGGCCCGGTGCCGTGCTCCTCGCGCAGCGCCCGCCGGAAGGTGTCGTACCGGGTGAGCGCGGTCGCCGCGCCGCTGGTCGCGGCCTCACAGCGCAGCAACTCGGCCAGCAGCTCCTCGTCGCGCGGATGCCGGTGGGCGAGGCCGGCCAGCGGCGCGACCGCCTCGTCGTGCCGGCCGGTACGCGACAGGGCCAGCGCCCGGGCCCGGATCAGCTCCCACCGCGTCGCCTCGAGCCCGGCCCGCAACATCCGCACCGGAGAGTCCGGTGCGGCGTCATCGGCATCGGTGGCGGCGAACAACTCCAGCCCGGCGTCCGCGTGGCGCAGCGCCGCCCGGTGATCGCCGTCGCGGGCACACCGCCGGCTCGCCGCCGCGTGCCGCACGGCCGCCGTCGTGTCGAGCTGCTCCGGGCTGAGCGCCAGCCGGTAGCCGGTCGGGGTGCTCACGATGACGTCGGCGCCCAGCATGGCGCGGGTGCGCGACACCACCGTCTGCAACGCCTTGGTGGGATGTTCCGGCCGCGCGCCGGGCCACAGCGCGTCGATCAGCCGGGCGTTGCCGCAGCCGGTGGGCAGGTCGGCGGCCAGAAGCGCGACAAGGTCACGCGGCCGGGATCCGGTGATCTCCGCACCACGCCAGCGAACCGAGGACAGCAAGGTCAGAGCGACGGCCATTACGGTCAGCCTAGCGGGCCTCCGTACGCGAACCGTCTCCCGCCAGGTGCTGCCCGGCCAGGCGCAGCGCGGCCCAGACGAGCAGGGCGGGCGCGGCCAGCGACAGTGCCGCCACAGCGGCGGCGGAGGCGACGTCGGTCAGCGGGGGAGCGGTGTCCGGGACGATCATGTAGGCGCAGATCCGGAAGACGCTGCCGGGTTCCGGCTCCGGCAACTGCCGGTGCAGATGGGCGAGCCGTTCCGTCGCGGGCAGTGCCGGAACCAGCGTCAGGACGGCCCCCGCGATCAGCGCCGCCCGCGCCGGCAGACCCCCGGCGGTACGGGTCGCGGCCACCGCGATCACCACCGCCGCCGCGCCGAGGGTGAGCAGCCCCGGCACGGTCGCGATCAGCCGCCCGGGTTCGGCCGGCCCCGAGAGGACCGTGAAGAGACCGGCCGTCACGGCGACGGCGACCGGCGCCGCGACCAGGACACTCCGGCGGCGTGTTCCGGGCAGCACGCGTACGGCCAGGGCAGCGCACACCAGAGCGGCGCACCGCAACAGTTCCGCCAGCTGGCCGTACCGCAGGCGCATGGTCCAGTAATCGGTGATCGCGGGCGACTCGACGGGACACCCGTTCGGGCCCCGGGGCGCCGGCTCCGGCCACGGCGCCCGTACGGCGGCCAGGTCCACCAGCGAGGCCACGGTCAGCAGCACGCAGAACACGGCCAGCGCCACCACCATCCGCCGCGGCGCGGCCCGCCCCGCCACGATCACGCAGGCGGCCAGCGCCAGCAGGGCCACGATCTGCGCGCCGTACCGCAGATCGGTGCCGTCGAGCCCGGCGGCGACCGCCCCGACCAGGGCGGCACCTCCGAAGACGGCGATCAGCGTCGATGTGGGGCGCATCCACGGCATCCTTCCGCCCCGCAACACGCCCCATGACTAGACCCGCCCGTCCCGGACCAGCCCCCGGCGCGCTCAGTGCGGCACGACGGCGTGGCCCTTGCCCCGGGCGATCAGCCAGCGGTTGACCGGGACGGTGACGACGAACGCGACGGCCAGCGCGAAGGCCAGCGACAGCCAGAAGGTGACGCTGGTCAGACCGGCGTCCATGGCGCCGGGGACGGCGACCAGGACGGCGTTGTCGACGATCTCCATGACGGCGATGGACAGGGTGTCGGCGACGAACGCGATCCGGACCGCCTCGCGCAGCGGCAGCCCGGCCCGCCGGACCCGGCGGATGGTGAGCAGGTAGCCGAAGAAGAACGCCAGAACGACGGCCAGCACGATGGTGACCGCGTCGCTGAGACCGAACGCGGTGCCGATGACCATGCCGAGGACCTCGCCGATGGCGCAGCCGGTGAGACAGTGCAGGGTGGCGGAGACCGCCATGTTCCAGCCGCCGTGGCCGGCGGGATGAGTGTGATCGGCGTGCTGGCTCAACGTCACGATCCTTTCCGGTACGGGCGGACCGGCGCCAGCCGGACCGATCAGTGGAACCGCTGGACGAACGTGAGGGCGACCTCGCGCCGGCCGCTGTCGATGGTCAGGGATCGGCCGATCTCGGTGGTGTTCGGGTGTTGTAGAAGGCGATCGACCACTGTGTGGTCCTTCCCGCGGGGCCACCCGCTCATGCTAATCGGACGGACCGGGCCCGGTTTCCGGCTGCTGGGGGGCCACAGCAGCCGGAAACCGGCGTTCAGCCGTCGGAGGGCAGGATCCGGCGCCCGAACTCGATGTCGTCCAGGTCGCCGTGGAACTGGTCGGTGTCCACGTCGCTCTGGGCGGCGTTGATCCGTTTGCCGCCGATCACCACCGCGCCGCTGGGCAGGATGTCCTGCAACGGGCCGGTCTGCTGGGCGGGCGGCAGCACCTGGCGGCCGGTCTCCGGATCGTCCACCCGGATCTGGAACAGCACCGGCGACAGGCGGACGCACGTCACCCGGTACCAGCGGCCGACCGTCATCGTCAGGTCGGCCGGCAGCAGCACGAACCCGGTGCCGTCGGACCACCGGCAGGACGGGCGGCCGGCGTCGACCTGGAGTTTCCACTGGCTGACGCCGGCGCCCGCCGCGCCGAACTGGAACACGTTCATCCCGGCCGCCGGTGAGGGCGTCTCGGTGAGGCGGATGGCGGCGCCGTACACGAAAGTCCCTCACCCTGGTCTCCGGGCACGAGGGTGACCGAGCTCGCCGGGCGGATGATCGCTTGCGGACACGGCGCGGCGGTGCAGCTGCCGCCCGGGAAGCGCAGGAAGCCGTCGACCGGGGTGATCGTGCCGCCGCCTCCGGTGACGACGGTGCCGTGCAGGTTCTTGCCGCTGCTGTCGGCGACCAGGGCCGGGCCGGCGAGGTCGCCGAGGTAGTGAAGTTCGAGTTCACCGGGTGGCGGGGCGGCCGTCGCCGGGGTGGCGGCGAGGACGGCGGCGCACACCGCGCCGGTCAGAAAACGCGGAAACGTCATGCCAGGGAGTGCACCGGAACGGCCGACACCAGACAAGACGGATTTGTGCGACTGACCCCAAAGGAGGTGCCTCAGCGAAGGGCCGCAACTCCCACGGCGCCCGCTCCGCTGCCTGCACGTCACAAACCCGAGAACCACTATCCGGTACGCCTGCCCGTCCCGTGGCGGGGCGACCCGCGATCACCCGCCCACCCGCGCCCGGTGCCGCGCCCGCCGGGCTCGGCGAGCAGGACCCGGATCACGCGGCGACTCCGATGGGGGCGGTGGCGCGGACCAGGAAGCGGCCGTCGCCGGTGGGTTGAGCGGTGAGCGAG
>NZ_JBFAMR010000050.1:0-62545 GCF_040656595.1 Actinoplanes sp. NPDC049802 | reverse complement strand
GCGACCACGCGAACGGCCGACCGGCCGGCGACCACGCGAACGACCGCCCGGGCGGCGACCACGCGAACGACCGACCGGCCGGCGACCACGCGAACGACCGCCCGGGCGGCGCCCGTCATCGTGCGGGCGTCGCCGCGGCGCGGAGCGCCGCGAACTCCGTGATCAGCGCGGGCAGCTGGAAGTGAGCGTTCAGCCCGCTCGGATTCGGCAACACCCACACCGGTACGCCCGCGATCCGTTCCTCCTGCGGCCCGATCCGGGCCTTGGGGCGGCCGAAGGCGGCGCGATAGGCGGTCACCCCGAGCACCGCCAGATATCGCGGGCGCAACCGGTCCACACGTTCCACCAACTGTGCGCCGCCTTCGGTGAACTCATCCAGGGCGAGTTCGTCGGCGCGTGCGGTGGCACGGGCCACCACATTGGTGATGCCGAGCCCGAGGGCGGGCAGCAGGTGCTGTTCGGAGGGGTCCAGCAGGCGGTCGGTGAAACCGGCTCCGTGCAGCGCCGGCCAGAACCGGTTTCCCGGACGGGCGAAATGGTGGCCGGTCGCCGCCGAGTAGAGGCTCGGATTGATGCCCGAGAACAGCACCAGCAGATCGGGTCCGGCCACATCCGGTACGGTCCGGCCGGCGGCCGCTGCCATGTCCTCAGCGCTGGGACGGCGTACCGTCATCGGTTTCCCGCCGGGCCGCCCCGCGGCCACCGGATCGCCTTGCGGGCCCGGGGTGCGGTTGGCGCGTGCCGGGCTGTTCGGTGCGCCGGAGCCGGGACCCGGTGATGAGCGCCGCCGGCGGGTGGCCCGCTCACAGGGTGCGGAGGGCGCCGCCGTCGACGGGAACCGCGACACCGGTCACGTAGCTGGCGGCGGGGGAGAGCAGGAACGCGGCGACACGCCCGAACTCGGTGGGCTCGCCGATACGGGCCAGGGGGATCCCGGCGGCGACCGTCTCGGCCGCGGCGGCCGGGTCGGGGGCGGCCTCGAAGAGTTCCCGGCTGCGGTCGGTCATGAAACGGCCCGGCAGGATGCTCAGCACCCGTACGCCGCGCGGGGCGAACTCGTCGGCCATGTCCTTCGCCACCATGGCCAGGCCGGGGCGGAAGCCGTTCGACAGGCCCAGGCCGGTCAGCGGGGTCTTCACCGAGGTGGAGAGGACCAGGCCGACGGCGCCGCCCTCGGGCAGGGCCGAGGCGAACGTGCGGGCCGCGCGGACCGAACCCAGGAAGACGGTCTCGAAAGCTGTCGTCCACTGGTCGTCGCTCATGCTCGCCGCGGTGCCGGGAGCGGGGCCGCCCACCGAGACGAGGGCGCCGTCCAGGCGGCCGAAACGCTCCTGCGCGGCGTGCACCAGTTCCCGCGGGGTCCTCGGGTCGGCCAGGTCGGCGGTCACGCCGAGGGCGTGCTCGGGGCCGCCCAGCCGGCCGACCGCCTCGGCGACCCGGTCGGCGTCCCGGGAGGAGACGACCACCCGTGCGCCGTCGCCGACGAGCGCCTCCGCGGTGGCGAACCCCAGCCCGCGCGAGGCGCCGGTGAGGATGAAGACACGATCAGCCAGCCCAAGGTCCATGGGACGATCCTGCCATCCGGCGGCCGAGTGCTGTCGCGGTGGCCGGGTCGGCCGGCAGGAACGCCTCGATGGCCAGTTCGGACAGGGTGACGTCGCGCGGGGTGCCGAGCACCGACGTGATGCTGAACATGTTCAGCTCGTCGAACCGCAGCGGCACCACCAGGCCGTCGGGACGGACGCCGGCCGTGCCACCGGGATAGCCGGCCAGTTCGGCGCGCAGCTCGTGCAGCATCGGGTCGGCGGTGGCAGCGGCCTGCCGGTCCAGGCGATGCAGGATGTGGGTGCGCCATTCGGCGAGGTTGCCGATGCGTGGCGCCATGCCGTCCGGGTGCAGCGCCAGGCGCAGCACGTTGACCGGCGGCGCCAGCAGTTCCGGCGCGCATCCGCCGGTGAACAGGGCCACCGCCTCGTTGCCGTCGACCATCGTCCAGTGCCGGTCGATCAGCACCGCCGGGTTCGGGGAGTGCCCGGCCAGCACGTCGCGGAGGGCGGCCAGCACGTCGGCCAGTGGCGGGCCGTCCAGTTCCGTCTCCGGGAAGGCGGGAGCGTACCCGCCGGCCAGCAGCAGCTCGTTGCGGGCGCGCAACGGCACGTCGAGCTCCTCGGCCAGGCGCAGCAGCATCTGCCGGGTCGGCCGGGAGCGCCCGGTCTCCACGAACGACAGATGCCGGGTGGACACCCCGGACCGGCCGGACAGATCGAGCTGGCTCATCCTCCGGGTGTCCCGCCAGCCGCGCAGCAGCCTTCCCACCTCGCCCATACGGGGCAGCGTAGGCAGGGGTCGCAGGCCGTCACCATTACCTCCGGGGTAATCGACGCCGTTCCTCCGCCCGGGCAGGCTTGGCCGTCATCAGCCGGCCTACGTGAAGGGACGAGAGAGATGAGCGACTTCGACACCGTGATCGACCGCTACCTGGGCGTGTGGAACGAGACCGACCCGGTCGCCCGGCGGGCCGCGATCGACGAGCTGTTCGCCGAGAACGTCCGCTACGTCGACCCGCTCGCGGCGGTCGAGGGGCGCGACGCGCTGGACGCGGTAATCGGTGCGGCGCGGCAGCAGTTCGCCGGGCTGGTGTTCAGCTCCGGCGGGCCGGTCGACGCACATCACGACCAGGCGCGTTTCACCTGGCATCTGGGCCGGCCGGGCGGTGAGCCGTTGGTGGTCGGCTTCGACGTGGCGGAACGCGACGCCGACGGCCGGATCTTCCAGGTGCTCGGCTTCATCGACCGGGCGCCGGGCCTGTAGAGATCACGCGATGGGTTTGCGGACCGCTTCCTCGACCACGTCGAGGACGCGGACCAGCTCGCCGGCCGGGCGGCCGGTGGCCAGGTGCAGCACCAGGCCGTCGTAGGCGAGCTCGAGGAACTGGGTGAGCACCTCGACCGGGACGTCCTCCCGCAGCACCCCGGCGTCGCGCTGCCGCTGGAGACGCTCGCGGGTGGCGTCGGCGATCGCGGCGGACCGTTGCGCCCAGCGTTTGGCGAAGGCCGGGTCGGTACGCAAGCGGTGTGACACCTCGAGCTGGGTGCCGAGCCAGCCTGCCGTGTCGCCCTCGCTGTTGCCGGCCCGGTCCAGCAGGTCGCGCATCACCTGGACCAGGCCGTTGCGGGCGACGGTCTCCACCATGGTGGCCGCGTCGTCCTCGGCCACGGCGAGGAACAGATGTTCCTTGTCCCGGAAGTGGTGAAAAATCGCGCCGCGGGACATGCCGGTGGCCTCTTCGAGGCGGCGGACGGTGGCGCCCCCGTATCCGAACCGCGCGAAACAGGCGCGGGCCGCACTGAGGATCTCGTGGCGGCGCGCATCGAGCTGGTCCTGACTCACCCTGGGCACGTCGCTGATCGTTTCACGGGGCCGGACCCTCTTGCAATCCGTACGTACGGCTTACTACAGCAGCCGTCACTCGACCGGATGATGCGAATTCCCCCCTCGTCCGGGCGCATTGTCAACAGCCGTGGACTGGGCGCTCCGGTGGGCGCTCACGTAAAGTGCCCGCGTGCCTCTAGTCTTCCTCGCCCTGGACGACACCCTGCTCGATCGCAGCGGTGCCTTCCGGCTGTGGGCTAAAGGCTTCCTCGACGAGATCGCCGCCCCTCAGGACGATCTGGAGTGGCTGGTCTCGGTCGACGCCGACGGGCTGACCTCCCGCTGGGACCTGGCCGACCTCATTCTGGAACGCTACCGGCTGCGGGTGCCCGCCATCGACCTGGTCGACGAACTGAACACCGGCCCGCTCACCTTCGAACGACTGGACCCGATGGTCGGCTGCGCCCTGGAGATCGCCGGGGACGCCGGGCTGGTGCCGGTGGTGGTCACCAACGGGGCCACCGAGCAGCAGGAGGCGCGGATCCGGCGCACCGGGCTGGACCGTTATGTCGCCGACTGGGTGATCTCCGAGCAGTGCGGGGTGAGCAAGCCGAACCCGCGGATCTTCGCCCTCGCCGCGCAGCGGGTGCGGATGCGGCTGGCCGGGGCCTGGGTGGTCGGCGACAGCCCGGAGGCCGACATCGGTGGAGCCGCCGCGCTCGGCCTGCCCAGCGTGTGGCTGCACCGCGGGCGGGACTGGGTGGACAACCGGTTCGCGCCGACGCGTGTGGTGGGCAACGTGATCCAGGGCATCTCGGCGATCATGGCGGCGCGGTAATCGATCATGGTGATGCGGTAAATCGGTTGCGCCCGTCCGGGTGATCGGAAAGAGTGGGCGCGTCCGAACCACCGGGCCGCCGTGTGTGCGTGTCCCGACGAGAGAGAAGGGGGTGTGGACCTCGTGGCTGTCTTTGTCATGCCTGTTGCCGTCCAGCCTTCCCCGACGACTTCTTTCTCCGAGGAGACCCTTCAGTGCGCGAGCACGAGACGACCATGCGCCGTGGGCGCCGCAAGTTCGACGACGACGAACCGACTTTCGTAAAGCGCGGCCGGCTCGAACCGGCCCTGCAGGAGGATCCGGACCTGCCCGAGGAGGGCGACCGCTGGTCCACCTGGGACGGCGCTCTGCACGGTCCCGATCCCCGGCCCGGCTGGGTCCGCACCGAGTACGGTGCGGTCGACACCGAGCTGGGCATGCTCAAGACCGGCAAGGAGGCCGACGTCTTCCTGGTCCGGCGTGCCGTCCCGGGCACCGATCAGATCAGCATGCTGGCCGCCAAACGGTACCGTGACGGCGACCACCGGATGTTCCACCGGGACGCCGGCTATCTCGAGGGCCGCCGGGTCCGCCGGTCCCGGGAGATGCGTGCCATGTCCAACCGGACCTCCTTCGGCAAGGAGATGATCTCCGGGCAGTGGGCGGCCGCCGAGTTCGGCGCGCTCAGCCGGCTGTGGCAGGTGGGCCAGGAGAGCGGCCTGATCTGTGTGCCCTACCCGGTCCAGCTGAGCGGCACCGAGCTGATGCTGGAGTTCATCGGGGACTGGGAGACCGGTGAGGCGGCGCCGCGGCTCGCGCAGGTGCGCGCCGACGGCGGCGAGCTGGCAGACCTGTGGCGGCAGATGACCGACGCGCTGTCGGTGCTGGCCCGGGCACAGGTGGCGCACGGCGACCTGTCGCCCTACAACACGCTCGTCCACAACGGCCGGCTGGTGCTCATCGACCTGCCGCAGATCGTCGACGTGATCGCCAATCCGCGCGGCGGCGAATTCCTCGCCCGGGACGTGCGCAACGTGGCCGGATGGTTCCGGTCACGGGGGCTGGCCGTGGACGAGGAGACGCTGATCGAGCGCCTGCACCACGAAGCGGGGCTGCGCTGAACTGCAGACCCCGGCCCGGCCCGCGGCCGCCGCACCCACGGCGGCCGCGACCGGCGCCGGCTCACTGAATGTAGTTCTCCACCTCGGTGACGCTGTGGGCCTGCTCGGCGTCGGGGTCGTGCCCGGCCGAACGGGCCGCACGGCGCCGGCGCAGCAGGTCCCAGCACTGGTCCAGCGACTCCTCCAACTCGCGGAGGCGGGTGTGCTCCTCGTCCGAGGAGATCTTGCCCTCGCTCAGCTGGCGGCGCAGCCGGTGCTCCTCGTCGACCAGGTCGCCGATGCGGGTCAGCACAGTCTTGTCATCCATTACCGAAGCCTATTCATCCGGTACGGGCCGGTGGGTGCTCGCCACGGCGTGTCCACGCTGACATCTGCGATGATCATCGGGTGACGCTCGAGGAACAACGGCAGCTCATCCTCTCCGGCCGGATGTACAACGACCTGACCAGCGAACTCGTCGAGGCCCGGGAGCGAACCGTGCTGCTGGCCGACGAGTACAACGCCAGTTTCGGGCGGCCGCAGGCCGAACGGGAGGCGATTCTTCGGCGGCTGCTGCGGTCGGTGGGGCGGGAGTGCCACTTCGAGCCGACGTTCCGGTGCGAGTTCGGTTTCAACATCAGCGTCGGCGACCACTTCTACGCCAACTTCGACTGCGTGATGCTCGACGGCGGTGGCATCACCATCGGCGACAACGTGCTGTTCGGCCCGCGCGTCGGCATCTACACGTCCAACCACGCCCTCGACGCGATCGAGCGTGCGGCCGGCGCCTGCTACGCGAAGCCGGTCGTCATCGGCGACAACGTGTGGGTCGGTGGGGGAGTCACCATCAATCAGGGCGTCACCATCGGCGACGGGGCGATCATCGGATCCGGCAGCGTGGTCACCAAGCCGATCCCGGCCGGGGTGATCGCGGCCGGCGTCCCGGCCCGTGTGCTGCGTGAGATCACCGACGCCGACAAGACCGGCTTCCGGCCCTGACCCCGGGAGGCTCGATGGACGAGCGAACCGATCCGGTCGAGATCCTGGCGCACGTGGGTGAGCGGGACGGGCGGGCCCGAGCCTTCGAGGTGTGGTGCTACCGGGCGCAGAAGGCCGGGTGGGAGGTGGACGTCGAGTCGACGTCGTTCGAGGACGACGGTGACGTGTGCGGGATCGTCCACATCGAGGGCCTGCGGTACCGGATCCGGCACAGCCCGCGGGTCCGCCGGCAGGTGTACCACGTCGACTCGGCCCAGCATCCGATCGCGGTGGCGGTCGCCATGACGGCGGGCGGCGAGATCGAGGGCCGGGTCACCCACGGTGTCGAGTTCACGCACGCGGCCTGGGCCGAACCGATCCTGTGACCGCGACGATCACCCGCGGGGGTCGCCCGGCCCGCTGAAGATCAAGATCATGCTGTCGCACCTGAGTGGGTGAACGGACCGCTGCTCCCGCCGAGGGCCGGGCGCGGGCGGCCAGTCGCCTGGCGGCTCCTGAACGGCCACCCCTACCCGGCGACGTGCGTGAGCGGTTGCGCTCACCCCCCACCCCGGCTGCCCGAGCGCTGACCCTGCTGGCTATTTAAGAAATGCTCTTTACCAGCGCATATCTGGTCCGGTCCCTGGCCGCCAGGCCTCACCTCGGGGTGTCGGGTAGCGAAAATCGGACCTGTGCCAAGGATTCCATGGCCTGCGACGGCGACTCCAGGGAGGTGGGGACCCCTCCGCCGGGGCGTTTCCACAGGTAGACGGCTTTCCTTAAATAACCATCAGGATCAGTGCTGACCCTGCTGGCCAAATCGCCCGCCCCGCCCGCCTGCACGCCCGCAGGGCGGGGTGCACAGCGCACCGACGGTGTCCCGGGCACCGCTGTGACGCTCGTGAGCGGCCGCGCAGGGCCCTGCGTGCGTGGCCGAATCGCTCGGCCCCGTCTGCCCGCCGCGCGGGGTGCACAGCGCACCGAGGTGTGCCCCCGAGTACCGCTGTGACGCTCGTGAGCGGCCGCGCAGGGCCCTGCGTGCGTGGCCGAATCGCTCGGCCCCGTCTGCCCGCAGGGCGGGGTGCACAGCGCACCGACGGTGTCTCGGGCACCGCTGTGACGCTCGTGAGCGGCCGCGCAGGGCCCTGCGTGCGTGCCCGAATCGCTCGGCCCCGTCTGCCCGCCGGGCAGGCGCACACAGCGCACCGACGGCGCGCCCTGTCGTCCTGTCGTCCTGTCGCCCTGCCGTCCTGCCGTCCTGGCGTCCTGGCGTCCGGTGGGCGGAGGGCCGGCGTGCTGGGCGATGTGTGCTCGGAGAACGTGACACCCGTAGTGGGTGTGGGGACACCCGTTGCGGGTGTCACGTCTGCGGAACACCGATGGCCGGGATCCGTGTCCCGTCTCCCCGGACGGGAATTCGTCTCTGCGTGCGCTGCCAGCCGGTGAACGTGACGGTGATGGCGTGCGACGGCCGGCCGGTGCCGCACGCTGGAATTCACGGGGCAGCGTCAACAGCGATCACCGAGGAGCCATCGCGGGCCGGCCGGGTCGCTTTGCCGGTCTTGGCCAGCGACGAGCGCACCGTTCACGCATTGCCGTGTACATGCGCAACCGCCGCAGCGGACGGGTCTTCACCGGTCTTGGACCGCCGATCGCCGTCGCCGCCGATCGCCGTCGCCGTCGTCGCCGCCGCCGATCGCCGTCGCCGTCGTCGCCGTCGTCGCCGCCGTCGTCGTCGTCGCCGGTCATCGGAGCCCTGATCCAGGTCCGGTTTCCGCTACCCGGCACCCCGCGTCGTGAGGCCTGGCGAAGCGGGGCCGGACCGGATATGCGCTGGTAACGAGCCTTTATTGATAAGCCGGCAGGGTCAGCCTTGCCTTGAGCTCTCTCGAAACAGCCCCGGCAACCGGCTGGTCTCGTCGGCCGAGTCCCGGCCTGCTCGATGGCCTTGAGGTGCTCTGGCGGCCAGCCGGGGTTCTGGCTGGCTTTCAGGATTGTTTCGAAGGCCTGGAGGGAATTCTGGCGGCCGGCTGGGTGTTGTCGGCTGGCTTTCAGGGTTGTTTCGGCGGGAGGTGGACCTGGGGGCCGGCTGGATGTCGTCGGCTGGGGTCTCAGTGCCGTTTCGGGGGCTTCAGGTGGTCCTGAGGGGCGGTGGGGCTTCGGCCGGCCGGGCCGGGTTCCGGCTGTGGCTCAGTGTTGTTTCGGGGGTGGGGCAGCGTTCAGGGCCAGGCGGGGTTGAGCGCAACCGCTCACGCACGTCGCCCGGGGCGGGGAGCGTTCTGGACGCGCCAGCGGCCAGCGAGTCGTCGCGGGCCCTCGGCGGGAGCAGCGGTCTGTACCCACCACCCCGCTACGACCTCCAGATCTTGATCTTGGGGGTTACGCGGAACGCCCCGCCTTCCGGGTGGGGAGGGCGGGGCGTCACCGGTGATCGTCAGCTGCGGAGCATCTTGCGGAGGACGTACTGCAGGATGCCGCCGTTGCGGTAGTAGTCGGCCTCGCCGGGCGTGTCGATGCGGACGACGGCGTCGAACTCGACACCGGTGTCCGTGGTGACCTTGACCGTGCGCGGCGTGACGCCGTTGTTGAGTTCGGTGACGCCGGCGAACGAGAAGGTCTCGGTGCCGGTGAGGCCGAGGGACTCGGCGTTCTGGCCCTGCGGGAACTGCAGCGGCAGAACGCCCATGCCGATCAGGTTGGAGCGGTGGATACGCTCGTAGCTCTCGGCGATGACGGCGCGGACGCCGAGGAGCATGGTGCCCTTGGCGGCCCAGTCGCGCGACGAGCCGGAGCCGTACTCCTTGCCGGCGAGGATGACCAGCGGGATGCCGGCCTCCTGGTAGGCGACGGAGGCGTCGTAGATGGTGGTCTGCTCGCCGGTCAGGTGGTTGAGCGTGAAGCCGCCCTCGACGTCGTTCAGCAGCTGGTTGCGCAGTCGGATGTTGGCGAAGGTGCCACGGATCATGACCTCGTGGTTGCCGCGGCGCGAGCCGTAGCTGTTGAACTCGGCGCGCGGGACGCCGTTCTCCGCGAGGTACTTTCCGGCGGGCGAGTCCGGCTTGATCGAGCTGGCCGGGGAGATGTGGTCGGTGGTGACCGAGTCGCCCAGCTTGGCGAGCACGCGGGCGCCGGCGATGTCGGTCACCGGGCTCGGCTCGGCCCGCATGCCCTCGAAGTACGGGGGTTTGCGGACGTAGGTGGAGTCGCTCGACCAGGCGAACGTGTCGCCGGTCGGGGTCGGCAGCGACTGCCACTGCTCGTCGCCGGCGAAGACGTCGGCGTAGGCGGTGCTGAAGCCCTCGGCGCCGATGGCCCGGGCGATGGTCTCGTCGATCTCGGCGTTGGTCGGCCAGATGTCGTCGAGGTGGACCGGCTTGCCGTCCGAGCCGATGCCGAGCGGCTCGGTGGTGATGTCGATGTCCATCGAGCCGGCCAGCGCGTAGGCCACCACCAGCGGCGGGGACGCCAGGTAGTTCATCTTGACGTCCGGGTTGATCCGGCCCTCGAAGTTGCGGTTGCCGGAGAGGACGCTGACCGCGGTCAGGTCGGCCTCGTTGATGGCGGCCGAGACCTCCTCGGGCAGCGGGCCGGAGTTGCCGATGCAGGTGGTGCAGCCGTAGCCGACCAGGTTGAAACCGATCTTGTCGAGGTACGGCGTGAGCCCGGCCCGGTCGTAGTAGTCGGAGACGACCTTGGAACCCGGGGCGAGGGTGGTCTTGACCCACGGCTTGCGGGTCAGGCCGCGCTCGACGGCCTTCTTCGCGAGCAGGGCGGCACCGATCATGACCTGCGGGTTCGACGTGTTGGTGCAGGACGTGATGGCGGCGATGACGACCGCGCCGTGGTCCAGTTCGTACTCCGCGCCGTCCTCGCCCTTGACCAGGGTGGGCTTCGACGGCCGGCCGGTCGCCCCGTTCGCCGCGCTGAAGACGTGCGGCCGGTCGGCCGGGTCGTCGACGCCGTTGGCCGGCGAGTCGCTGGCCGGGAAGGACTCGGCGCTGGCCTCGTCGGCGTGGCCCTGGGGCTGCACGTAGTTCTTGAGGGCGTCGCGGAACATCGGCTTGGCCTCGCTCAGGAGCACCCGGTCCTGCGGGCGCTTCGGGCCGGCCAGCGACGGGACGATCGTCGACAGGTCCAGCTCGAGCTTCTCCGAGTAGTCGGGCTCGGCGTCCGGGTCCAGCCACAGGCCCTGGCGCTTCGCATACGCCTCGACCAGCGCCACCTGGGCGTCACTGCGGCCCGTGAGGCGAAGGTAGTCGATGGTCTGCTCGTCGATCGGGAAGATCGCGACGGTGGAGCCGTACTCCGGCGACATGTTGCCGATGGTCGCGCGGTTGGCCAGCGGGACGGCGCTCACGCCGGGTCCGTAGAACTCGACGAACTTGCTGACCACACCGTGCTTGCGCAGCATCTCGGTGATGGTGAGCACCAGGTCGGTGGCGGTGGTGCCGGCCGGGGCCTCGCCGGAGAGCTTGAAGCCGACGACCCGCGGGATCAGCATGCTGACCGGCTGGCCGAGCATGGCGGCCTCGGCCTCGATGCCGCCGACGCCCCAGCCCAGCACGCCCAGGCCGTTGACCATGGTGGTGTGCGAGTCGGTGCCGACCACGGTGTCCGGGTACGCCTGGCCGTTGCGCTCCATGATGGTGCGGGCCAGGTACTCGATGTTGACCTGGTGCACGATGCCGGTGCCCGGCGGGACCACCTTGAACTCGTTGAACGCGGTCTGGCCCCAGCGCAGGAACTGGTAGCGTTCGCGATTGCGCTGGTACTCCAGTTCCACGTTGCGCTGGAAGGCGTCCTCACGGCCGAACAGGTCGGCGATGACCGAGTGGTCGATGACCAGCTCGGCGGGGGCCAGCGGGTTGACCTTGGTGGGGTCGCCGCCCAGGTCCTTGACGGCCTCGCGCATGGTGGCCAGGTCCACCACGCAGGGGACGCCGGTGAAGTCCTGCATCAGCACCCGTGCCGGGGTGAACTGGATCTCGACACTCGGGTCGGCGGTCTGGTCCCAGCTGCCGAGCGCGGTGATGTGGTCGGCGGTGATGTTCGCGCCGTCCTCGGTGCGCAGCAGGTTCTCCAGGAGGATCTTCAAGGAGTAGGGCAGGCGTTCGTGCCCCTTCACCTTGTCGATCGTGAAAATCTCGTAGCTCGCGTCTCCGACGCGCAGCTCGCTCTTCGCACCAAAGGTGTCGAGGCTGGCCACCGTCATCTCCTTCACACCCAGCGACTGGAAGTCAAGTCTTTCGCACCGAAAGGGCAACCCCTTGGTTAGGTTTGCCTAACTCTCGGTTGTGCGTCTCGGGTAAACCGTACGTCCGTCTTGCTAGCCGCTGCAAGGCGGGTCCCACGGGCCGAGTCTTCCAGCCCTTCCCCGGGACGCCCGGAAAATGTCGTATCCCGCTGCGATGATGTGCCGGTGACGACGGTGGAGATCATTGCGGACACCCCAGCCCGTGACCGGACAGCTCCGCAATGGCTGGTCGTGCACTATCGACGTGACGACGGTGATTACGAGGACTGGGTCCTGCACGCCTGGGGCGATGTCGCGCCCGGCGCCGCACTGCACTATCCCGACGGCTTCCCGTTCGTGGGGGAGGACGAGTGGGGCCGCTTCGCCTGGGTCGCGGTGGCACCCGGCGCGCAGGAGGTCGGCTTCCTGATCCTCCACCGCCGCGGCCACAAGGACGTCGACGCCGACCGCTGGGTCTCGATGCGCGAGACCAGCGAGGTCTGGGTCACCGCCGGTGACCGGCGGGTCTCCTGCGCCCCGGCCGGTGCCCCGGCCGCCGAGCCCCGCGACGAGGTGATCATCCACTATCGGCGGCCCGGCGGCGACTACGCCGGGTGGGGTCTGCACTGCTGGGAGGGCGTCGAGATCAAGGACCGCACCCGCTGGGGCGCGCCGCTGATGCCGACGCGTTTCGACGCGTACGGCGCGGTCTTCCGGGTTCCGGTCCGGGCGGACGCCGTCGGCCTGCGGTATGTGCTGCACCGGGCCGAGGAGAAGGACCTGCCCGACGACCAGCGGCTCGACCTCACCGTGTGCCGTGAGGTGTGGCTGACCGCCGGAGTGGTGGCGCCGGTCCGCCCCGCCTTCCGCACCCTCGGGCCCGAGCTGGACCCGGCCCGCGCGCACGCCGTCTTCATCGACCGGACCACGGTGGCGCTGCCCGACTGGTTCGCCTCGCGCGCCGCGACGTTCACGCTGGGCGGCCTGCTCCTCGCGCCACGGCCCGGCGGCCTGTTCCAGACACAGAGCCGGCGGTTCCCGCATCTCCGGGCGTACCGTGCCTTCGCCGTCCCGGAGACCGACCTGGATCCGCTGCTGCGGGACCGGCTGCTCGTCGAGGGCCGGGACCCGTCCGGCCAGGTGGTCGCGGTCACCGCCGTGCAGCTCGCCGGGGTGCTCGACGACCTGTATGAGGCGGCCCTGAGCGCCGAGCTCGGCCCGGTGGCCGAGGACCGCGACCGTCCCCGGATCTCGGTGTGGGCGCCGACCGCCCGCACCGTGGAGCTGGAGCTGTTCAAGGACCCCGCCGGCGAGCCCCGGGTGCTGCCGATGGAGCGCGACGACGAGACCGGCGTCTGGTCGGTCACCGGGCGGCGCAAGTGGATCGGCCGGTGGTATCGCTTCCGCGTCCAGGTGTGGCAGCCGGCCGCCCAGCGGATCGTGACGACCAGCGTCACCGACCCGTACTCGGTGTCGCTGGCCACCGACTCCACCCACAGCCAGCTGATCGACCTGGAGGACCCGGCGCTGCTCCCGCCCGGGTGGGACACCCTGGCCAAGCCGCCGCGGGTGGCCCCGGCCCGGATGCAGATCACCGAGCTGTCGGTGCGCGACTTCTCCATCCTGGACGGCTCGGTGCCGGTCGCCGAGCGGGGCACCTATCTGGCCTTCACCCACCCGGGATCGGACGGGATGCGCCACCTGCGGTCACTCGCCGAGGCCGGGCTCACCCACGTGCACCTCCTGCCGGTCAACGACTTCGCCACCGTGCCGGACCGCCGCGCCGACCAGTCCGTGCCCGCCTGCGACCTGACCGCCTTCCCACCGGATTCGCCCGAGCAGCAGCGGGCGGTCATGGCGGTCGCCGACACCGACGGGTTCAACTGGGGCTACGACCCCTGGCACTGGACCACGCCGGAGGGCGGCTACGCCACCGACCCGGCCGGGCCCCAGCGGATCCTGCAGCTGCGCCGGGCGGTCGCCGCGCTCAACGAGGCCGGGCTGCGGGTCGTGCTCGATGTCGTCTACAACCACACGATGGGCGACGGGCTCGACCGGTTCAGCGTCCTCGACCGGATCGTGCCCGGCTACTACCACCGGCTGCTCGCCGACGGCAGCACCGCCGAGTCCAGCTGCTGCCCCAACACCGCCACCGAACACGCCATGATGGGCCGGCTCGTCGTCGACTCGCTCGTCACCTGGGCACGTCACTACAAGATCGACGGGTTCCGGTTCGACCTGATGGGGCACCACCCGAAGGCGAACATCCTGCGAGCTCAGGAGGCGCTCGGGCCCGGCGTCGCCCTCTACGGCGAGGGGTGGAACTTCGGCGAGGTGGCGTATGACGCCCGCTTCGCCCAGGCCACCCAGATCAACATGGCCGGCACCGGGGTCGCCACCTTCAACGACCGGCTCCGCGACGCGCTGCGTGGCGGCGGCGCGTTCGGGGACGATCCGGGAGTGCCCGGGTTCGCGACCGGGCTCGGCGCGGCCGCCCCGCTGTGGCTGCACGACCAGATCAAGGTGGGGCTGTCCGGGGCGCTCGCCACGTACCGGTTCGTCAACCACGACGGGGTCGAGCGCAGCGGCGCCCAGATCGACTACAACGGCTCGCCGAGCGGATACACGCATGCCCCCGGCGAGGCGGTCAACTATGTGGACGCCCACGACAACGAGATCCTGTACGACTCCATGGCGTTCAAGCTGCCGCGCGGGACCTCGCAGGTGAACCGCGCCCGGATGCAGGTCGTCGCGCTCGCGTTCGTGGTGCTCGGCCAGGGTGCCGGGTTCGTGGCGCTGGGCACCGAACGGCTGCGGTCCAAGTCGCTGGACCGCAACTCGTTCAACTCCGGCGACTGGTTCAATCAGATCCGCTGGGACCCCGCGCTGGGCAACGGGTTCGGGGTGGGCCTGCCGCCGGAGCCCGACAACGGCGACAAGTGGGACTACGCGCGGCCGCTGCTCGCCGACCCGGAGCTGGTGCCCCGGCCCGAGGTGATCAACCTGGCCGCCGAGCGGTACCGGGAACTCCTGCGGATCCGCCGCTCCTCCCCGGTCTTCGGGCTGCCGGACGCCGAGGAGGTGCAGCGGCGGCTGTCGTTCCCGCTGAGCGGCCCGGGCGAGCAGCCCGGCGTGATCGTGATGTCCCTCGACGGGACCGGCCTGGACGCCCGCTGGAGCCGGATCGTGGTGGTCTTCAACACCACCACCGACCCGGTCGCGCCGCCGCTGCCCGAGCCGGGGTCACTGCGGCTCCACCCGGAGCTGACCCGTTCGGCTGACCCCGTGTTGCGTACTGCCACACCGCACGAGGTGCCGGCGCGCTCGGTCGCCGTCTTCGTCAGCGACACCGTCTGAGCAGGGAGAGGCATGTCCTTCGACGAAATGGCCAAGCACGCCGACGAGAACATGCGAGTCGCGGTGGCGCGCGGCGAGCACGACTGGATCACCCTCGTGGAGAGCTGCGTCGAGGACCTCACCGGCGAGACCGACCCGGAGCGGCTGCACACGTTCGCCGCCGAGCTGGCCGGCCGGCACTTCACGGCCCACCTCAAGGCGCAGGCGGGCTGGCCCCGGCGGACCGACAGCGACCGGGTCACCGACGCGTTCCGGGCGCTCGACGCCGCCGGCATCACCGCCCGGCAGGACTTCTCCTGCTGTCAGAACTGTGGGGTGGCCGAGATCCGGGATCTGCCGGGCCGTGGCTTCGTCTTCTACCACCAGCAGGACGCCGAGCGGGCGGCCGGCGGCGGCAGCCTGTGGCTCGCCTTCGGGCCCGACGCCGAGACCGGGCGGGAGATCGTGGCCGCGCTGCGCGCCGAGGGCCTGCACGTGGACTGGGACGAGTCGGCCGGCCGGCGGATCCATGTACGGCTGCGATGGGCCCGCCACCGGCACGGGCGGATGGCCGCCCACCCCTCGGCGCCCGGTGGCCGGGAGATCGGGGCCGAAGTGCTCCGTGGAACGCACCGGATCCCCCGGTGGCTCGGCGCCGCGGCGCTCGGCGAGGTGGAGCTGCCCTGGTTGCCGGCCGGCGTCGAGGTCCGGCTCACCGAGGGCGGCCGTTCGGTGGTGGTGCGCCGCGAGTTCGACCGGCTGGTCGCCGACGACGGCCGGGCGACCGGGCGGTTCGACGGGCTGCGGCTGCTCGAGGACGGTGGCGTGGAGACGGAGCCGGTCGCCGAGGCGGGGCTGATCGAGGTGACCTACCAGACCATGCCCAGCGGGCCGGCGCAGCACGCCGGGCGGCCGATGACGATCGCCGAGGTCACCGAAGTGCTGCGGCGGCTGCCCACGCGTACCGGGTCGTGGCTCAGCGCGGTCGGGCGCTCCGGCGGCTGCGTGCAGATGGCCTGCGAGGAGACCGGGCTGTGGCTGGAGACGCCGGACGTCGAGGCGGCCGCGTCGATCGGCAAGCAGGCCACTCTCGACGAGGCGGAGCGGATGCTCGGCGTGCTCGCCGACGAGGACCGGGTCGCGATCCGCGAGCTGCCGGAGGTGATCAGCCGCCCCTGGTGAGAGGCGATAAGCCGCCCCTGGTGAGGAGCCGACCGGTGGCGGGCGGGCGCCGCTGCGCTAGATTGCGCCCCGTGGGAGTTCTGCGGTTCGAGCGTGTCGTGTGCGCCATGGTTCTGATCGGGGCGGCCGGAGGCTGCACCTCCTCGGCGGAGGACAAACCGGTCATCCAGGATCAACCGGCGCCGGCCGCGTCGGCGCCGGCGTGGACCGAGCCGTCCGCGTACACGTTCGTGCTGACCCGCGGCTGCGATCCGGCCGCACCGCTGGGCCGCTACCGGGCCACCGTCTCCGGCGGGGCGGTGACCGGATCCGAGCGGATCGGCGCCCCCGCCGCCGCGCCGGCCGCGTCCGCCGCCGTCGACCTCGGGCCCGTCACCGGGCAGGAGGGCGAGGAGATCGAGGTGCCGACGCTCGGCGAGCTGGTCGCCATGGCCGAGACCGCCGAGGAGGACGGTGCCGAGGTGGCCACCGAGTTCGACCTCGCCGACGGGCACCCGGCCAAGGTCACCATCAACGTGACGGAGAGTGCCGCGGGCGCCGAGTGCTGGATCGTCTCCGACTACAAGGCCGGCGCCTGACCTTCGACGCCGGCCGGTGCGATGAGGCGGGCCCGCGGTTGCGGGCCCGGCTCAGACGGGCGACCCGGGCCCCGGCAGCGCGCTCAGCGCGTCGACCGGGGCCGCCACCCAGGCGGATCAGCCGGGCAGGCGAGGACCGGCCGCACGCTGTGCGGCGAGCCACTGCTCCACCTCGCCGGAGGAGCGCGGCAGCCCGTCCGACAGGTTGCGGCAGCCGTCCGCGGTGACCAGGACGTCGTCCTCGATCCGGACGCCGACGCCGCGCAACTCCTCCGGCACCAGGTCGTCCTCCGGCTGGAAGTAGAGGCCCGGCTCCACCGTGAGCACGTAGCCCTCCTTCAGCACGCCCTCCCGGTACGTCTCGTTGCGCGCCGCCGAGCAGTCGTGCACGTCGATGCCGAGCATGTGACCGAAGCCGTGCAGCGTCCACCGCCGGTAGATCGTGCTGTCGTCGGCCATCGCCTGGTCCACGCTCACCGGCAGCAGCCCGAGGTCGTGCAGGCCCTCGGCGAGCACCCGCATGCACACCTTGTGCACGTCCCGGAACACCGCGCCCGGCTTGATCGCGGCCATGCCGGCCTCCTGAGAGGCGTGGACGATGTCGTACACCTGCCGCTGGAGCGGGGTGAACGTGCCGTTGACCGGAACGGTCCGCGTCACGTCGGCGGTGTAGAGGTTGTCGCCCTCCACACCCATGTCCATCAGCAGCAGCTCACCCGGCTTCGTCACACCGGTGTTGCGCACCCAGTGCAGGATCGTCGCGTGCGGGCCGGCGCCCACGATCGACGTGTAGCCGACATCGTTGCCGTCGTGCCGGGCGCGCAGCCCGAACACGCCTTCCAGCAGCCGCTCCTTGACGCCCCGATCGGCCGGCAAGATGCGGGCCACGTCCTCGAACCCGAGCACGGTGGCGTCGATCGCGGCCTGGAGCTGGCCGATCTCCCACTCGTCCTTGACCAGCTTCAGCTCGGAGATCACCCGGGCCAGCTCACGGTCGCGGAGTTTGGAGCGATCCGGCTCGTACGGCAGGACGGCGCGATCCACATGCGGGTCCAGACCGCGCAGCACCCGGGTCCGCCCCGGCGCCGATCCGGCCAGCGCCGGGCCGAGGTCACCGAGGGCGGCGGTCGGCAGGCCCAGCTCGGCCGACTTCTCCGTCAGGGTGTGCGTGCGCCCGACCCACAGCTCGCCGTTGCGGTCCCGGAAGAACCGGTCGGTGTCCTTCGAGTTGCGCTGCCGGGTGTAGAGCACCGCGTCGTGACCCGAGCCACTCGGGTGCAGGATCAGCACACTGTCCGGGTCGCGGTCGCCGGTCAGGTAGAAGAAGTCGCTGCCCGGGCGGAAGTGGTAGTCGGTGTCGTTGGCCCGCACCTTCTCGTTGCCGCTGGGGATGACGAGCGTCTCACCGGGGAACGCCTCGGAGAGCGCGGCCCGCCGCTTCGCGTAGTTCGGCACCTCGGGCAGGGCGGTGACGGTGAGCGGGTCCTCCCGCCAGCCCTGGCGCATGAAGGTCAGGAACGCCTCGGGGAAATCCGGGTCGTGCGACTCGGTCTTCGGCGTGGGCTGGTTGCCGCTGTTCTCGGCCATCGTGGGTGCCTCCGTTCTGGGTGGCACCGACGTTACCGCCTGAGCCGTCCGGCCCGGCAGGGCCGGGCCGGGGGCTCGGGGTCAGCGGGCGCGCCCCTCGCCGTACGCGGCGACCGCTTCCCTGGTCAGGCAGGCCAGCCGGGCTCCCGCGGTGCCCGCCACTCCCGGACCGGTGTGCGTGTGCTCGGCGTGCAGCACCAGCGACCACGGGGGCCGTTTCGCGTCGAAGTGCCAGTCCTGGGTGCTGACCGCGCGGCCCACCCCGTTGCGGTCGGCGGTGAAGTCCAGCCAGATCTCGTTGCGCGGATTCGCGTACGCCGGATCGACCGACGGGCGTCCCGGGCCGGCGGCCGGGTCGAGGCGGTTCTGGTAGTGCGGGCCCGCGGCGGCCGGGTCCTTCCCGCACGGGCTGGTGTGCAGATGCGCCCCGTAGGCCCGGCCCGGGACGAGACCGGTGGTGAGCAGCTTCACGCGTACTCCGGAACGGGTTCTGGTGACCGAGACCTCGGCCCGCGCGCCTTGCGGGACCGACGCGGGCTGATAAGTGATCGCGGTGGCGCCCTGGCGCCAGCGTTTGAACGTGCCCTCGGTCTCGTGATCGGGGCCGGCGGCGTTCGCGGCGGCGGGCGCGAGCAGGCTGAGCGCGAGAGGAGCGGCGAGGGCGAAAAGTCGACCATTCATCCGGCAATTGTCCCAAATTCACCTATATCAGCCTGCCAATCTTGAGTCCTGGCCCACCGGTGCCGCTCGCCTTTGGCGGGCCCCGGGCCGGATGAGAGGCTGACGCGAACGCGGAAGGGAGCCGGGACATGGGCTACGCGATGGTGATGGGCGAGGCGCTGATCGACCTGCTCGAGGCAGACCTCGACGGCGAACGCGTCTACCGCCAGGCGATCGGCGGCGCGCCGCTCAACGTCGCCGTCGGTGTCGCCCGGCTCGGCGGCGAGGCCCGCTACGCCGGCGCCCTCAGCGACGACACGCTCGGCGACCGGATCGCCGCCTTCCTCCGCGAGACGGGCGTCGGCGATCGAGGGGTCCGCCGGGTGCCCGTCCCCACCACCCTCGCCGTGACCACCTTCGAAGGCGCCGAACCGACGTTCACCTTCTACGGCGAGCCCCCGTCCTACGCCCTCCTCTCCCCCGGCGACCTGGACCTGGACGAGGTGGCCGGCGCGGCGGTCCTCTACACCGGCTCGATCTGCCTGCTCCGCCGCCCGTTCGCCGACGCCGCCCGGGCCGCCTGGTCCACGCCCGGCCCGCTGCGCGTCTTCGACCCGAACGTCCGCCCCACCCTGCTGCCCGACAGCACCGCCGTGGCCGCGCTCCGCGACCTCGCCGAAGAGTTCTTCGCCACCGCCGACCTGGTCAAACTCAGCGCCGCCGACGCGGTCACCCTCTACGGCGAAGCCGACCCGGCGGCCGCCGCCGCACACATCCGCTCCCTCGGCGCGGCCACCGTCGTGGTCACCTGCGGCGCACGGGGCGCCCATCTGGCCACCGCCGGCGGCGCCGTCACCCTGCCCGCCCCGAAGGTCGCCGCCGTCGACGCCACCGGCGCCGGCGACTCGGTGATGGCCGCCCTGATCAGCCGGCTCCTCACCGACGGCGGCCCCACCACGGCGGACGCCGTCGCCTACGCCCTGTCGGTGGCCGGCCTCGTCTGCGAACGCCAGGGCGGCGCCGTCGCCATGCCCACCCCGGCGGAACTCAGGGCCCGATGGGGCGACGGCTGAGCGGTCCGCTCAAACCCTTTTCCCGGTACGCCCGGAGCAGGCCGATGTCAGCCCTCCCAGAGTGGCCGCGTCGCTGTTCCCTGCCCTGAACCGCTTGGTCCTGGCCCGCGTGGCTTGGTCCTGGCCCGCGTGGCCTGGTCCTGGCCCGCGTGGCCTGGTCCTGCCCCGCGTGGCCTCGTCCTGCCGGAAAGGCCGGGTCCTTCCCGGTGCCGGCGACGGGCCGGGCGGCCGGGTCCGTCAGTCGCCGAAGGCGCGGGCGATGAAACGCTGACGGTCGAGGACGGCGCGTTCCAGCCGGACCTCGGCCACCAGCAGCTCGCCGTCGTGAACCGTCACCTCGAACAGCAGCTTGCGCCCGTCCACCTTGGTCAGCGTGGCCTGCGCGACGACCCGGCGGCCCAGCGGGGTGGGCGCCCGGTGCTCGACCTCCGCCCGGGTGCCGACCGTGGTGATCCCGCCGGGGATCTGGCGGGCGGTCGCGGCGACCGTCGCCGCCTCGGCCAGGGCGAGAACCCGGGGCGTGCCGAGCACCGGCACGTCGCCGGAGCCGAGGGACTGGGCGGTGTCGGCGTCGGTGACCGTCAACTCGACCCGGGCGGTGAGGCCGGGCGCGAACTCCGGGAGCTCCATCGCCAAAGCTTACGGCCGTTCGGGCCGCTGCCAGAACGTCTGATCGGCGCCCACGTCCGTTCCGTCCGCAACCGGACTCGCCCCGCGCTCGCCGGCCGTCCCCGTCGCTGGGCCGGAAGCTGCCCCGGCTGGTCCCTTCGCTGGGCCCGTCGCTGGGCCGGAAGCCGCCGTGGTCGCTCCCGCCGCAGTGCCGGGGTCTCCCGCGGCCGCCGCGCCGGAATGGTCCCCTGAGCCGGAATGGTCCGCCGCGCCGGAGGGGCTGGCCGCGCCGGAGGGGCCGGCCGTGCTGGAGGGTCTGGCCGCAGCGGAGGGGCCGACCGCGCCGGCGGGGCCGGCCGCCGCGAGGGCCGAGGGCACGGCGACGCCGTCCGGGGACGACGTGACCCCGCCGGGCCCCGCGACGGACGACGGCACTGACGGGGCCGGCCGGGTGCGGGCCTGACGGGCCCGGACGGCGAGCTGGTCGGCGATGGCGTAGGCCTCGGCCAGGTGACGGTCGCGGGCCTCACCGGCGTGGCCGCCCGCCGTGTCGGCATACACCGTGGCCAGGCCCAGCCGGCGCTGGAGCGGACCCTGGACGACGCGGACGCTCTGCAGCCGGGCGTACGGGATGAGGGTCATCTCCCGGGTGACCCGCCCGGCGCGGGAGACGAAGACGTCGGCGGACAGGCCCGCGCCCATGAAGCGCAGCCCGAAGGGATGCAGCCAGCGGGCCTGCGGCGGCGGCGGCGAGGTGGCGAGGGTGGCCAGATCGACGCCGGGGAGGGTCGCGGCGATCAGGGCGCGGGCGGTCGGCAGGTCGCCGACCGGCATGAGACGGTCGGAGCTCCGGTCGTCGCCCGGCTCGGGGCCGGACAGGCCGGCGATGTCGAGCCGCAGGTGCACCCACCGTTTGGCGCGCCACAGGAACGGCCAGGTGACCCGGACCGTCTGGACCCGGTGCGGCGGCACCACCTGGCTGCGCGTCTCGGTGAGACCGTAGTGCAGCACCAGGCGTTCGCCGCCGTCGCGGGCCAGCCGGAAGTCCCAGTCGCGCAGCACCCGGCGGATCGGCTGCAGGATGACACCGGCCATCGCGGTGACCGTGCTGGCGATGCCGATGAACGTCCACGAGCCGTCCAGGACGAACTGGGTGATCACCCAGGCCACGCCGAACGGCAGGAAGATCGCCTGTGGGGTGAGCAACTGGCCGATCAGCAGGTCCTGGTTGCGCACCCGGTAGAGCGGCGCCGGCTCGGCTCCGGCGGTGTCCGCGACGGCCGCCGGGACGGCCCGGCCGGAGATCGCCAGCAGCCGCTCCCGCAGCGCGGCCGCGTCGCGGACGGTCAGGTAGGCGAGCGGCGCCTCGGCCTTGCTGCCGCCGACCACCTCGAGCCGCAGCTCGGCGAGGCCGGTGAGCTGGGCGAGCAGCGGCCGGCGCAACTCCACGGCCTGGAGCCGGTCGAGCGGGATGGCCCGGTTGCGCCGCCAGACGAGGCCCTCGGTGATCCGCAGCTCCCGGGCGACGACGTGGTAGCCGGTGTTCCACCAGCCGACCCCCGAGAAGATCACCACGCCGACCGCGAGGGCCAGCACGATCAGCGCGAAGTCGGTCGGCCCGATCTGCCCCAGGGTCTGCCAGGAGAGCGCCGCGACGATCACGACGATGCTCTTGGCGCCTTTCAGCAGCGGGCTCAGCGGGTGCAGCCGCTTGCGCGGCTCGATCTCCACACCCGTTTCCGGTACGCCCGGAGCGCCGGACTGGGGAATCCCGGTGTCGTTCACAGTCCCTCGGCCCGGTCCTCGCCGAGGGCGGTGAGCCGGTCCCGGAGGCGGGCCGCCTCATCCGGGGGCAGCCCGGGCACCCGGGCGTTGCTGGCCGCGGCGGCCGTGTGCAACTGCACGGTGGCCAGCCCGAACGCGCGTTCCAGCGGGCCGGCGGTGACGTCCACGAACTGCATTCGCGCGTACGGCACGATGGACAGGTGGCGCACCACGAGGCCGTGCCGCACCAGCAGGTCGTTGTCGCGTTCGGCGTAACCCCAGGCGCGGACCGCGCGGACGGCGACCCCGGCCCGCCACAGGCTGAGGACGGCGACGGCGGCCATCCCGAACAGCCAGGCGTCGTGGCCGGTGACGAGCTTGCCGGCGATCAGGCCGCCGAGCAGCACGACGGTCCAGCCGGCGACGCCGATCAGATGCACGATGATCAGCCGGCTGGAGACGGGGCGCCAGACGACGGTGTTCGGCCAGGGTTCCAGGGCATCGACGACGGTTTGCGCGGACGGCTCGCTCACCACTCGACCCTACGAGACGATCGCACCTCCCGACGAGGCGAAGGGTTCGACCTCACGCAAGAACCCACGGGCTTCCAGGAACGATCCGAGGGTGGGCCGGTGCTCGTCGCAGGCCAGCCAGGTCTTCCGCCGCTCCGGAGTGTGGATCTTCGGGTTGTTCCACCGCAGGCGCCAGGCGGCGGGCGCACGACAGCCCTTGGCGGAACACTGGGGAGCGATCTCCTCGACCATGCCGTAAACCTTACGGAACGGGAGTTTGAGCGCCGGGCGGCCACGGGGGAAGCCGCCCGGCGACGAGCCAAATGCTACACGCATCACATGGTCGCGCATCCACCCGGTGAGCGTGCCCGATCCGGCGGATCGCGCAGAAAGATCAACATCGTCGGTCCTCGGCGCCGTGGGCTGCGCCGATCCCCGGACCCGGGACGATGACGGGCCGATCCGGCCCGGTCGCGTGGATCACGCGGCCCGGGCGGCGCCCGGACCTCGCCTCGCTCGCGCGTGAACCGTGTGACCGGACCTCTAGGCTGTGGCGGCGGCGCCAGTGGATTCGGCTCTTAGGAACCTCTCAGCCGTGTGTTGTCGTATGTCGTGTAAGTCTTGAGCGTCGGCGTCGAAGAGCCGGCGTTTCTCGACCGTTGTGGAGGACTGGTGGCGCAGCCGAGCACGCCCGAGACCGAGACGAGCGCCGGAGCCGGGGCGCCCGTGCCCCCGGCACACGACGCGTCGCAGCTCGAGCGCGCGATGTTCGAGGTCAAGCGGGTCATCGTGGGCCAGGACCGGATGGTCGAGCGGATGTTCGTGGCCCTGCTGGCCCGCGGTCACTGCCTGCTGGAGGGTGTGCCCGGCGTGGCCAAGACCCTCGCGGTGGAGACGCTGGCCAAGGTGATCGGCGGGACGTTCTCCCGGGTGCAGTTCACTCCGGACCTGGTGCCGGCCGACATCGTGGGCACCAGGATCTACCGGCAGTCGAGTGAGCAGTTCGACGTGGAGCTCGGCCCGGTGTTCGTCAACTTCCTGCTGGCCGACGAGATCAACCGGGCGCCCGCCAAGGTGCAGTCGGCGCTGCTCGAGGTGATGGCCGAGCACCAGGTGTCGATCGGCGGCAAGAGCTACGACGTGCCCGACCCGTTCCTGGTGATGGCCACTCAGAACCCGATCGAGCAGGAGGGCGTCTACCCGCTGCCGGAGGCGCAGCGGGACCGCTTCCTCATGAAGATCCTGGTGGGCTACCCGACGGACACCGAGGAACGGGAGATCGTCTACCGGATGGGGGTGAGCGCCCCCGAGCCGAAGCAGGTCTTCACCCCGGCCGACCTGCTCGCCCTCCAGGGCCGCGCCGACCAGGTGTTCGTGCACAACGCGCTGGTCGACTACACGGTCCGGCTGGTGCTCGCGACCCGCGCCCCCGCGCAGCACGGCATGCCGGACGTGGCCCAGCTGATCCAGTACGGTGCGAGCCCGCGTGCCTCGCTCGGCATCGTCCGGGCGACCCGGGCGCTGGCGCTGCTGCGCGGCCGTGACTACGCGCTGCCCCAGGACGTGCAGGACATCGCGCCGGACATTCTGCGGCACCGGCTGGTGCTCAGCTACGACGCGCTGGCCGACGACATCCCGGCCGACCACATCGTGGCCCGGATCATGCAGACCGTGCCGCCGCCGCAGGTGTCCTCGCGTCAGGGCGCCGGGCCGAACGGGGACCGCCCGGTCCCGCCCGGCCCGCTGACCGCGCTGCCGTCCGGTCAGCCGCAGCCCGCGCAGTACGTGGCCGGACCGGCCGGGGTGCAGCCGACCAGCGGTGTCCCCGCCGTGTTCGACAACGGGCGCCCGGCGCCACCGAGCGGCCCCTGGCCCGCACAACCCGGCCCGCTGGGCCAGCCCGCACAGCCCGGCCGGCACGGCCCGCTGGGCCAGCCCGCACAGCCCGGCCGGCACGGCCCGCTGGGCCAGCCCGGACAGCCCGGCCAGCCATGACCGGCTGCACCGAGCGGCACCTGGCCGCAGCGGACAACGGCCTTGCACGCGAGGGCCGGGCGGGCATGGCCAAGCAGGTACAGCCATGACCGGCTGCACCGAGCGGCACCTGGCCGCAGCGGACAACGGCCTTGCACGCGAGGGCCGGGCGGGCATGGCCAAGCAGGTACAGCCATGACCGGCTGCACCGAGCGGCACCTGGCCGCAGCGGACAACGGCCTCGCACGCGAGGGCCGGGCGGGCATGGCCAAGCAGGTACAGCCATGACCGGCTGCACCGAGCGGCACCTGGCCGCAGCGGACAACGGCCTCGCACGCGAGGGCCGGGCGGGCATGGCCAAGCAGGTACAGCCATGACCGGCTGCACCGAGCGGCGGCCGGGCGGGGCCTGCGACGGTTTCCCGGGCGGCGGGCGCCCGGGCCCGGCGGGGGAGACACCGGCGTGACGAGGCCCGGTACGGCGGCGGCGCTCGCCCCGGAGGAGGCGGCCCGGGCCGAGGCCGTCCTGGCCAAGCTGCAGCTGCTGGTCACCCGGAAACTGGACGGCCTGCTGCAGGGTGACTACGCCGGTCTGCTGCCCGGCCCGGGCAGCGAGGCGGGCGAGTCGCGGGAGTACCGGCCGGGCGACGACGTGCGCCGGATGGACTGGCCGGTGACGGCCCGGACCACGATGCCGCACGTGCGCCGCACGGTGGCCGATCGTGAGCTGGAGACGTGGCTGGCCGTGGACCTGTCGGCGAGCCTGGACTTCGGCACCGCGAAGTGGCTCAAGCGGGACCTGGTGATCGCGGCCGCGACCGCGATGGCCCATCTCACCGTGCGGGGCGGCAACCGGATCGGCGCCGTGGTGGGCACCGGGTCCGGCGTACCGGAGAGTGACGTGAGCCGGAGCTGGTGGCGCCGGAAGGCGGCGACGGCGGGTGAGCCGGGCCCGGCGGCCCCGGTTCTGCGGCTGCCCGCGCGGGCCGGCCGCAAGGAGGCGCAGGGCCTGCTGCGGGCGATCGCCGGGACGCGGACCAGGCCCGGCCGCGCCGACCTGGGCGAGCTGATCGACATGCTGAACCGGCCGCCCCGGCGCCGTGGTGTGGCAGTGGTGATCTCCGACTTCCTGGCGCCGGTGGAGGGCTGGGCCCGTCCGGTGCGCAAGCTGGGTGTCCGGCACGACGTGCTGGCCATCGAGGTGGTCGACCCGCGTGAGCTGGAGCTGCCGGACGTCGGGGTGCTGACCCTGGCCGATCCGGAGTCCGGGATGCTGCACGAGGTGCAGACCGCCGATCCGAACCTGCGCCGGCGGTACGCCGAGGCGGCGGGTGAGCAGCGCGCCGCCATCGCCCGTGCGTTGCGGGCGGCCGGCGCGGCCCACCTGCGGCTGCGCACCGACACCGACTGGCTGCTCGACATGGTCCGCTTCGTGGCCGCTCAGCGCCACGCCCGTACCCGAGGGACCACACGATGATCCGTTTTCTGGAGCCGTGGTGGCTGCTGACCCTGCTGCCGGTCCTGGCCATGGCCGGGCTGTATGTCTGGCGGCAGTTTCGCAAGCGGCAGTACGCGATGCGTTTCACCAACGTCGACCTGCTCCGCACCCTGGCGCCGAAGGGCCTGGGCTGGCGGCGGCACGTGTCGGCGGGCGCGTTCCTGCTGATGCTGGGCGCCCTGGCGGCGGCGACCGCCCGCCCGTCGGTGGACACCGAGGAGCCGCTGGAGCGGGCCACCGTGATGCTCGCCATCGACGTGTCGCTGTCGATGCAGGCGGAGGATGTGGCGCCGAGCCGGATCGAGGCGGCGCAGGAGGCGGCGAAGGCGTTCGTGGCCGAGTTGCCGCCCACCTACAACCTGGGCCTGGTGTCGTTCGCGAAGGCGGCGAACGTGCTGGTCGCGCCGACCAAGGACCGGTCCGCGGTGATCTCCGCGATCGACGGGCTGACGCTTGCCGAGGCGACCGCCACCGGTGAGGCGGTGTTCACTTCGCTGGACGCGATCCGGACGGTGCCGGCGGACGGCGCGGACGGCGCCCCGCCGGCCCGGATCGTGCTGCTCTCCGACGGTTATCGCACGTCGGGCCGCTCGATCGAGGACGCGGCGACCGCGTCGGCGCAGGCCAACGTGCCGGTGTCGACGATCGCGTTCGGCACCGACGCGGGTGTGGTGGACATCCGCGGCTCGGTGCAGCGGGTGCCGGTGGACCGGCAGTCGCTGCAGGAACTGGCCGAGCAGACCAAGGGCTACTTCTACGAGGCCGCGTCGGTGAGCGAGCTCAAGCAGGTGTACGAGGACATGGGCAGCTCGATCGGGCATCGCACCGAGCCACGCGAGGTGACGCAGTGGTATGCCGCCGCGGGCCTGCTGCTCGGGTTGGCCGGTGCGGCGATGAGTCTGTTGTGGACGTCCCGGCTGCCTTAGGGAGTGTTGTGCGCGAGTACGAAGAGCACGACAACCCAGGCCGAGAGCAGGGTGAAACCGAGGGGCGCGACGATCTTCTTCATGATGGAACCGTCTTCCGCTGGTGACTGAGCTACGGACGTAGGTCACTTCGCGGCCGAGAACCACCGCACACCGGCGGGCCGGCCTTGTCAGGGCCGGTGGCGCGTGTGGGTGGGGGTCGTGTCAGCGGTCGAAACGCTGACGAGCGTCCCGGCCACGACTGGGAGGATCGCTATCTCGCACAGCGATCACCTCCGTACCTAGTCGGGCTCAGAACCGTGTGGGACTGTACTCCTTAATCGCAACTTAAGAAAATCGGCGCTGCCCTGAACGTGGTGTAAGTCGGCGGGACCGTCCCTCGGCCGTGACGGCCGGGGCCGATACTCTCCCCATTCAGAGGGACTCTCGTGACCCTGAGTGATGACCCGTCGATTGGAGTGTGTTGTGGCTCGCACCGTTCTGGTGACCGGAGGAAACCGCGGCATCGGCCTGGCCATCGCCCAGGCATTCGCCAAGCAGGGGGACCGGGTGGCCGTCACCCACCGCGGTTCCGGTGTGCCGGAGGGACTGTTCGGCGTGCAGTGCGACATCACCGACTCGTCGGCCGTCGACGCCGCCTTCAGTTTCGTGGAGAACGAGCTCGGTCCGGTCGAGGTGCTGGTGGCGAACGCCGGCATCACCGACGACACGCTGCTCATGCGGATGTCCGAGGAGCAGTTCGAGCGGGTGATCGACACGAACCTGACCGGCGCCTTCCGCTGCGCGAAGCGGGCCAGTTCGAAGATGCTGCGCGCCCGCTGGGGCCGCATCGTCTTCATCTCGTCGGTCGTCGGCCTGTACGGCGGACCCGGCCAGGTGAACTATGCGGCGAGCAAGGCGGGCCTGGTCGGCATGGCCCGTAGCATCACGCGTGAGCTGGGCAGCCGCAACATCACCGCGAACGTGGTGGCGCCCGGATTCATCGAGACCGAGATGACCGCCGTCTTGCCGGACTCGCGCAAGGCCGAGATCATCAAGGCCGTCCCGGCCGGTCGTCTCGCCGCCGCGGACGAGGTCGCCGCCGCGGTGACCTTCCTGGCGAGCGACAGCGCGGCGTACATCTCGGGCGCCGTGCTCCCCGTCGACGGGGGCCTCGGCATGGGGCACTGAGTTTTCCGAGACTTTTTCAGGAGAGTATTTCGTGTCTGGACTGCTGGCCGGTAAACGGCTGCTCGTCACCGGTGTCATCACCGACGCCTCGATCGCCTTCTCGGTGGCGAAGCTGGCTCAGGAAAACGGCGCTCAGGTGGTGCTCACCGGCTTCGGCCGGCTCTCGCTGGTGGAGCGGATCGCCAAGCGCCTGCCCGAGCCGGCCCCCGTCATCGAGCTGGACGTGACCAACCAGGAGCACCTGGACCGCCTCGCCGGGAAGGTTCGCGAGCACGTCGACGGACTGGACGGCGTGGTCCACTCCATCGGCTTCGCCCCGCAGAACGCCCTCGGCGGCGCGTTCCTCGACACCACCTGGGAGGAGGTCTCCCAGGCGCTGCAGGTGTCGACGTACTCGTACAAGTCGCTGGCCGTGGCGTGCCTGCCGATGATGGATCAGGGTGGCTCCATCGTCGGCCTGACCTTCGACGCGACCAAGGCGTACCCGCTGTACGACTGGATGGGCGTCGCCAAGGCCGGTCTCGAGTCGGCGTCCCGCTACCTCGCCATGTACCTGGGCAAGCACGGCATCCGCAGCAACATCGTGTCGGCCGGGCCGCTGCGGACCATGGCGGCCAAGTCGATCCCCGGCTTCAGCGACTTCGAGGACGCGTGGACCCGGCGGGCGCCGCTCGGCTGGAACCTCACCGACCCGGAGCCGACCGCCCGTGCCGTGTGCGCCCTGCTGTCCGACTGGTTCCCGGCCACCACGGGCGAGATGGTCCACGTCGACGGGGGTTACCACGCGCTGGCCGCCTGACCCGGTGGCCCATGGGTGAGCTTCTGCACCTCCACGGGGTTGCCACGCGCTCGCGGCGTGCTCCGGTGGCAGGATGGGCGGGTGGTTTACGACGCGTTCGTCCTGCTCTCCTTCGGCGGCCCCGAGAAGCCCGATGACGTGATGCCGTTCCTGCGCAACGTGGTTCGCGGGCGCGGCGTCCCGGACGAGCGCCTCGCCGAGGTGTACGAGCACTACATGCACTTCGGCGGGGTGTCCCCGATCAATCAGCAGTGCCGGGACCTGCTCTCCGCGATCGGCGCCGAGTTCGCGGCGCACGGGATCGACCTGCCCACCTACTGGGGCAACCGCAACTGGCATCCGATGCTGGCCGACACCGTCGCGAAGATGCGCGACGACGGGGTCGAGCACGCGCTCGGGCTCGCCACCAGCGCGTACGGCGGGTATTCGTCCTGCAGGCAGTACTGGGAGGACATCGCCGCCGCCCGGGCGCACGTCGGGCCCCGGGCTCCGCGGATCACCAAGCTGCGGCAGTTCCACGACCACCCCGGGTTCGTGAACCCGCACGTGGAGGCGGTGCGCGAAGCCCTGCGGACCTTGGACCCGGCCCGCCGGGGGACCACCCGGCTGGTCTTCACCGCCCACTCCGTCCCGGTCAGCATGGCCGAGACGGCCGGCCCCACCGGTGGGCGGTACAACGCCCAGCTGGAGGAGACCGCCCGTCTGGTGCACGCCGCGGCCGCCGCCGATCTGGGCTACGACCTGGTGTGGCAGAGCCGCTCCGGCCCCCCGCACATCCCATGGTTGGAACCGGACATCAACGACCACCTGGAGATCCTTGCCGAGAAGGGCGTCACCGATGTGGTGGTCAGCCCGATCGGCTTCGTCTCCGATCACCTCGAGGTCATCTGGGACCTCGACAACGAGGCAAAGGACACCGCGGCGCGGCTCGGTCTGGGCTATGCCCGGGCGTCGACACCCGGTGTGCATCCCGAGTTCGTCGCAATGGCGCGGCAACTCGTCCAGGAGCGGACCGATGATCAGGAACGGACGGCGCTCGGTACGCTGCCGACCTGGGACGTCTGCCCGGCGGACTGCTGCCCCCCACCCGCGCGACGAAAGGCACCCCGATGAAGGAGCGCAAGGCGATCGAGAGCTGGCTCACCGACATGGACGGGGTCCTCGTCCACGAGGGCGAGCCGGTGCCGGGCGCACCCGAGTTCGTCAACCGGATGAAGGAGTCCGGGAAGCCGTTCCTGATCCTCACCAACAACTCCATCTACACGCCGCGGGACCTCCAGGCCCGCCTGTACCGGATGGGCTTCGACGTCGACGAGAGCTCCATCTGGACGGCCGCGCTGGCGACCGCGCAGTTCCTCGCCGACCAGCGGCCCGGCGGTACGGCGTACGTGATCGGTGAGGCCGGCCTGACCACCGCGATGCACGCGGCCGGCTACATCCTCACCGAGTTCGAGCCGGACTACGTGGTGCTCGGCGAGACCCGCACCTACAGCTTCGAGGCGATCACCAAGGCGATCCGGCTGATCAGCGCCGGGTCCCGGTTCATCTGCACCAACCCGGACGCCACCGGCCCGTCCAACGAGGGCCTGCTGCCGGCCGCCGGCTCGGTCGCCGCGATGATCTCCAAGGCGACCGGCGTGAAGCCGTACTTCGTCGGCAAGCCGAACCCGATGATGATGCGCTCGGCGCTCAACGCGATCGGCGCGCACAGCGAGACCACCGCGATGATCGGCGACCGGATGGACACCGACGTGCTGTGCGGTCTCGAAGCCGGGCTGGAGACGATCCTGGTGCTCACCGGGATCAGCAGCAAGATGGAGAGCGAGACGTACCCGTACCGGCCGTCCCGGATCATCAACTCGGTGGCCGACCTGATCGACGAGATCTGAGCGGACCGGCCCGTCACCCGGACAGAGGGATGTGTTCGGGCGGCGGGCCGCGCTCTGCGATAGCGTCCCTGTCGTGCCGTCGTGGGAAGACTCTTATCTGGGGCGGTTGCGGGCGCTCACCGGCGACGAGCCGGTCCTGCTGACCATCGGGGCGCGGGCGGTGCTCCGCGACCCCGGCGGCCGGGTCCTGCTGATCCGGCGCAGCGACAACGGCCGCTGGGCGCTGCCGGCCGGGACCATGGAGCTGGGCCAGACGCTGCGGGAGTGCGCCATCCGTGAGGTGTTCGAGGAGACCGGGCTGACCGCGCACACGGTCACCCCGTTCGCCCTCTACTCGGGGGAGAAACCGCACACCAACGTGTTCGGGGCGACGTACCAGCACGTGTCCCTCGCCGTCCGGGTCGACTCCTGGTCCGGCGAGCTGCTGCGGGTCACCGACGAGACCCTGGACGCCGCCTTCTACCCGCCCGGTGCGCTGCCCGGCGACCTGGCCGGGTCGGTGCCGCTCACCCTGGGGGACCTGGCGCGGTTCGAGTCCGGCGAACCTTTCCGGCTCGTATGACGAGCCCCGGCGTGGTCGACGCGGCGGCCTGGGTGTGTGTCCGCGAGCGGCGGGTCCTGGTGGTCCGCGCCGCCGGGTCGGACGCCTTCTACCTGCCCGGCGGCAAACCCGAACCGGGGGAGAGCGACGCCGAGGCGGCCGCGCGTGAGGTGGCCGAGGAGGTGGGGCTGCACCTCGACCCGGCGGAGTTGCGCCACCTCACCACGATCGACGCGCCCGCCCACAACCGTCCGCCGGGCACTCGCGTACGTCTCGTGTGTTTCGTCGGAGCGGGACCCGCCGGCGAGCCGGAGGCGGCCAACGAGATCGCCGAGATCGGCTGGTTCACGTCGGCGGACGCCGGCCGGTGCGCGCCCGCCATCCGGATGGTCCTGGACGAGCTAGCCGGCGCGGGCCTGATCGGCTGAGCGGGAGTGCTCGGTGAAATACCGGGCAGCGATCGCCGTGTGGATGCTGAAGCCCAGCTCGGCCGGGCCGTCGAGCACCTCCCGCCGCAGCGTCTCCGGAGTGCCGGGCGCCGGCGGCAGGTCGGCCGGGCTCCGCAACGCGGGCAGCAGGCCGAAGACGAGGATCGTGCCGTCCGGGGCGCTGACCGTGTCGAACAGCCGCACACCGCCGGGATCGGCCACCACCCCGGTCTCCTCGAACAGCTCCCGCACCGCCGCGGCCTGCCAGGTCTCGCCCACGTCGATGAAACCGCCGGGCAGTGCCAGCCGGCCGCGGGCCGGTGCGATCCCGCGGCGAACGGCCAGCAGGCCGGCGCCCACCGGCTGGACCGCCACGGCCACCGGCGTCGGATTGAGATAGCTGATTTCACCGCACGCCGTGCAGCGGCGTGGCCACGGCCGGCCGGGGGTGAACCGGGCGCCGCAGAAACTGCAGTGGGCGTGCCGGTCGGGAGCCGGGCTCACGGGCTCAGCGGCGAGTTGCAGGCGGCCACCAGAGCCTGGCGGCAGGCGGCGGTCAACGGGCGCAGCGCCTCGTCACGCTGCTGGGCCTCGTAACCGTTGACGGCGCCGCCGGGCGCGTTGGTCTCGGCGAGGGCGAGCACCTGGTCGAGGACGCTGGCCCGGGCGAACAGCCGGCGTGACCGCGGGTCGAAGCCGGGCGGCAGCGTCTCGGCGCTCTCCGGGCGGCGCAGCGCCTGCAACGCCCCGGCGAGCTCCGGTTTCCACTGCGCCACGTCGAGTCTGGTCAGCCGGGCGGTGGCCTCGCCGAGTGCCGCGGTCAGCTGCGCCTCGGCCTCGGCGGCGCCCATCTGGAACACCGGCCGGTGCTCGGGCGCCTGGTGGACCCGCCACAGCACCGTGGAGAACTCCACACCGGAGCCGGACGTGTGCGACCGGACCTCGGGCACCAGACCGAACGACGGGGTCATCACCGCCTCCCCGGCCAGCAGTGCCGCCCCGGTCAGGTCGCCCGGGCCGGGCAGGCCCCGCGGGTCGCCGGGCGCCGGCAGCACCAGCCGGATGTCGTCGGGGTGCAGCTTCGCGAAGACCGGCAGACCTTGGCCGAGCGGCACGTCGGTCCAGGTGCCGGGGGCGTCGGCGACGAGGTGCTCCTCGCCCGCGGCGATCTCGCCGGCCAGCTCGTCGAACGGGACGAGACCGGCCCGCCAGGCGCGAACCCAGGCCACGAACCTGGTGGACCGGCGTGCGGTACGGGTGGCCGCATCGGCTGCGGGTGACATGCGAGCAAGGGTACGTGCCGGTGCCGAGAGTTGTCTCGGCCCGGAGCGTCACCGGCGGTGTGTCCGTGATCGCGCGTTACCGTGCGGGGCATGTATGGGGAGGATGTGCTGGCGGGCGACTGGCGCCGCCGCAAGGTGACACCGGAGGTGGCGGCCGAGCCGGATCTGGTGGTCGAGGACGCCGGTTCCGGGTTCTGCGGCGCGGTCGTCGGATTCGAGCTCGGCGCCGTCGTCCTGGAGGACCGGCACGGCAAGCGCCGTAACTTCCCGCTCACCCCGGCCGCGTTCCTGCTGGACGGCCGCCCGGTCACGCTGGTCCGCCCGGCGGCGGTGCGGGCCCCGGCGCCTCGCCGGGTCACCGCGTCCGGGTCGATCGCCGTCGGCGACGTGAAAGCCCAGGTGGCGAAGGCCAGCCGGATCTGGGTGGAGGGCATCCACGACGCCGCCCTGGTGGAGCGCATCTGGGGCGACGACCTGCGGATCGAGGGCATCGTGGTGGAGCCGCTGGACGGCATCGACGACCTGTCCGCCGCGGTCGCCGCGTTCCGGCCCGGACCGTCGCGCAGGCTCGGCGTACTGGTCGATCATCTCGTCCCGGGGTCCAAGGAGAGCCGGATCGTCGCCCGGGTGACCGACCCGGACGTGCTCGTCACCGGCCACCCCTACGTGGACGTCTGGCAGGCGGTCAAACCCGAACGGGTGGGCCTGCGGGCGTGGCCGGTCATCCCGCCGGGCCGCCCGTGGAAGGAGGGCGTCTGCGCCGCCGTGGGCGTCCGCGAGCCGGCCGACATGTGGCGCCGCGTCCTCGCCTCGGTCAGCTCCTACAAGGACGTCGAGACCCCGCTCGTCAACTCGATGGAACGGCTGATCGACTTCGTCACCGAGTAGACGGCTCGCCTCCGGCTCGGCCTGGACGGCTGAGGGCCTTGCCGATGCGGGCGGCGGCCTCGACGAGGCGGTCCGGCGGGTGGGCGGCATATCCGATCACCAGGCCGGGCGGTCCGGCCCGGTGCCGGTGCCACGTCAACGGCTGCACCAGTACGCCCGCCGCCGCGACCCGCCCCGCCAGATCCACGTCGTCGGCCGTCTCCGGCAGCAGCACCAGCAGATGCAGCCCGGCCGCGACGCCGGCCACCCGGAACTCCGGCAGGTGCGCGCGTAACCCGGCGAGCAGCGCGTCCCGCCGTGACCGCTGCCGGGCCCGTACCGCCCGTAGATGCCGCTCGTAGTCGCCGGACGCCAGCAGTTCGGCCAGCACCAGCTGCGGCAGGGCCGGATTGCCCAGGTCGCTGGCGTGCTTGGCGGCCAGCAGCTCGGTCTGCATCGGGCGCGGCGCGATCAGCCAGCCGGTCCGCATCGCCGGTGCGAGCGACTTGGAGACGCTTCCCAGATAGGCCACCCGTTCCGGTGCCGGCCCCTGCACCGCGGCCACCGGCGCCCGGTCGTAGCGGTGCTCGGCGTCGTAGTCGTCCTCGATGATCAGGTTGCCGCCGGCCGCCCAGGCCAGCAGCTCCCGGCGGCGCTCCGGGGCCAGCACCACCCCGGTCGGGAACTGGTGCGCCGGCGTCAGCACCGCCGCCCCGGCGCCGGTCGCCGCCAGGTCGCCGACCCGCATCCCGTCCCCGTCGACCGGCACGCCCACCTGCGCCATGCCCCAGAACGCCAGCTGGTCGGCGGCGCCGCGCGACCCCGGGTCCTCCACCGCGACCGCTCCGACGCCGCGGGATCGCAGGACATGCGCCAGCAGGGCGAGCCCTTGCGCCACGCCGGCGGTGACGACCACGTCGTCCGCCTCACAGCGCACCCCACGCGTACGGGCGAGCCAGGCGACCAGCTCCGCCCTCAGCCGTGGTGTGCCCCCGGGGTCGCCGTAGCCGAGGTCCGCCGCGGTGACCCGGTCCAGCACCGCGCGTTCGGCCCGCAGCCAGGCGGCCCGTGGGAACGCCGACAGGTCCGGCACCCCCGGCGACAGGTCGAGGTCGATGCCGTCCGGTGCGGAGACGGGCAGGCGCAGCTCGTCGAGGGTCCGCCGGCGGTCTCCGGCGGGCCGTGTCCCGAGCGCCGTGCCACTGCCGGTGACCACCGTGCCCGACCCGGTCCGTGCCGCGGCCAGGCCCTCGTCGGTCAGCCGCTGGTAGGCCTGCACCACCACGCCCCGGGAGACGCCCAGCTCCGCGGCGAGCAGCCGGCTGGCCGGCAGCCGGGCGCCCGGTGCCAGCCGCCCGGCCGTGATCGCCGTCCGCAACCCGTCGGTCAGCCAGGCGGTCAGCCCTTTGGCCGGCGCCTGGTCGGCCCGCAGCTGCAGAAAGTCCGAACCGGAAATTGGTCCACCTCATCCCGCTCGAATTGGCCCTCGAACCGGACCATACCCGGGGGAACGATTCTCGTCATGACACTCACCGTTCGGGAACCCGCCGCACCGCCGCACCGTCCGCGGACCGCTCGCTACGGGCTGGCCGGGGCGGCCGGCATGGTCTTCGTCGGCGGCAGCGTCGCGGTCTCCGGCCACCTCGCCGACGCGCCCCTGTTCACCGTCCAGGCCGCCCGGTACGCGGTCGCCTGCCTGCTGCTGCTCGGCTACGCCCGCTGGACCGGCGTTCCGGTGCTGCGGCCCCGCGGCCGGGAATGGCTCTGGCTGCTCGGCGTCACCCTGACCGGCCTGGTCATCTTCAACGTGGCCCTGGTCCAGGGCTCCCGGCACGCCGAACCCGCGGTCATCGGCGTGGCCGTCGCCTGCGTCCCGATCGTGCTGGCCGCCGTGGGCCCGTTGCTGGAGGGCCGCCGCCCCGCCGCGCGGGTCCTCGCCGCGGCCGCCGTGGTGACCGCCGGCGCCGCCCTGGTCCAGGGCCTCGGCCGCACCGACGCGACCGGCGTGTTCTGGGCGTTCGTGACGTTCGGCTGCGAGGCCGCCTTCACCCTGCTGGCCGTCCCGGTCCTGGGCCGTCACGGCCCGCTCGGGGTCTCGGCGCACACCACCTGGCTGGGCGCCGCCGCGTTCGCCGCGATCGGCCTCACCATCGAGGGCCCGTCCGCGATCACCCGGCTGCGCCCCGGCGACCTGCTGGCCGCCGCCTACCTGGCCGTCCTGGTCACCGCGGTCGCGTTCCTGCTCTGGTACACGTGCGTGGCCCGCATCGGCTCCGGCCGGGCCGGCCTGCTGACCGGCGTCGCCCCGATCTCCGCCGCGGCCACCGGGGTGGCTCTCGGCGGCCCCGTCCCGGCCCCGCTGGTCTGGCTCGGCATGGCCACCGTCGCTGCCGGCCTCGCCCTCGGTCTCTCCGCGCGGCCCGGCCGGTGAGGCGGCCGGCTGTGGGAGCCGTTTCGGGGGTGGTGAGGGGGAGCCCTGTGCCGGCTGGACGGTTTCCGCTCCCGGCCGGTGGGGGCGGCCGGCGTGGGGACTGTCTCCGGGGTCGGGAGGCGGCTCCGAGGGCCGGTTGTGGGGGACTGTCTCCGGGGCCGGGAGGCGGCTCCGAGGGCCGGCTGGGCAGGCGCGACCGCCCACCCGCGTGCGGGGCGGCGGACGCGGGTGGACCGGCCGAACCGGCCACCGATCTCAGCCCGGCGGCCGCGTCGCGGGCTGGAGTGGCGGCGAGATCGCGCCGGCCGGGCGGAACGGTCCGGGTTCGGCGGGGCGGGGTCACGCGTACCGCCGAAAGGGTCTTCTCAGGCGAGATGGCCGGGGTCGCGGCTGTGGATGAAGGTGGCGATGTCCAGGCGTTCGGCCGTGCCGTCGGGGGAGCGGAGGATGCGCAGGATCTCGCCCTCGTTGTCGCCGGCGACGCCGCGCCAGCGGTCGGGGGCCTCGCGGACGTAGCGGGTGTGGTGCTGTGGGCCGGTCATGACCAGGGCGTCGCCGTCGGGCAGGAGGGAGTGTTCGCGGCCCATCCACCACCAGCGGCCGCGGATCTCGGCGGCTTCGCCCTCCGGGGCGGTCGGCGGGCGCCACGCGGGGACCGGGGTGGGTTCGCTGTCGAGGACGGCGGTGAGGGTCTCCAGGCTGACGTCCTTGATGCCGGTGCCGTCGAGGCCGTAGGCGTTGGCGAAGACGATGACGCCCATCCGGCTGCGGCGGTGTACGGCCAGGTGGGCGACGTAGCCGGGCATGGAGCCGCCGTGCCCGACGTAGACGCGTTCGCCGACCCGGAACAGTTGCGGGCCGAGACCGTGGCCGGCGGTCCAGGACTCCAGGTCGCTGATGGCGACCGGCGCGCACATCTCGTCGACCGTCTCGCGGGCCAGTACGGTGGGCGCCGGATCGGCCAGGAAGGCGGCCCATTTCGCCATGTCGGTGACCGTCGACCAGAGTTGCCCGGCGGGGGCCATGGCGCCGGTGTCCGGGCGGGGCTCCTCGTGCAGGGTTCCGTCGAGGGAGTGCACCACGTAACCCCGGGCGTACGGCTCGACCGGCGCGTAGGTGGTGCGTTTCATGCCGAGCGGGTCGAGGACGCGTTTGCCGGCGAGGTCGGCCCAGGCCATGCCGGTGACCCGTTCCAGGACCGCGCCGAGCAGCCCGTAGGCCAGGTTGGAGTAGCGGTAGCGGCGGTACGGCGGGCCGGCCAGCTTCTCGTAGGTGAGCTCGGCCAGCAGCCTGTCCACGTCCCCGCCGGGGTGGCGCTCCCACCACGGGCCGTCCGGCTCGCGTTGCAGCCCGGACACGTGGCCGAGCAGCTGGCGCAGGGTGACGCCGCCGATCGGGGTGCCCGGCAGGTGCCGGTAGAGCAGGTCGTCGAGGGCGAAGAACCCTTCGTCGCGCAGCTGCATGACCAGCGTCGCGGTGATCGTCTTGGTGATCGACCCGAGCCGGTACTGGGTCTTCGGGTCCGGCCGCGGCTGCTCCCCGGCGCCGGCGAAGTGCAGGACGGCGCGGTCGCGGACGACGGCGAGGGCGAGCGACGGCGCCCGGCCGGTGGACTGTGCCCGGGCGGCGATCCCGTCGATCCGGCGGACGGTCTCCGGTAGCAGCGTCACGGTGGGTTCCTCCCCTGCGGCGAACTCATGGGTCTAACTGTTCGAACCGGATTCGGCTACGCCACCCTGGAACGTCGCAGTATGTGCATGGACGTGTCACGATCGGTGGTGTGGAAGCCGTTCTCTGGATCGTCCTCGCCGTCGTGCTGGCGATCGCCGAGGCCTTCACCGCGACGATTCTGGTCATCTTCTTCGCCGCCGGTGCCCTGGCCGCGGCGGGCGCCGCCGCGCTCGGCGCCGGCGTCGTGGTGCAGGTGATCGTCTTCGCCGTGGTGTCCGGGCTCTCGGTGGGCGCGGTCCGCCCGATCATCATGCGGCACGCCCGGTCCGCCCTGGAGGCCGGGGAGCGCCCGTTCGGGATCGAGGCGATCGAGGGTTCCCGCGGCCTGGTCGTGGAGGAGGTCTCCGCCGACCACGGGATGGTCAGGATCGACGGTGAGCTGTGGCAGGCCCGCGCGGTCGACGGCCAGGAGGTCTTCCTGCCGGGCGCCCATGTCCGGGTCGTCAAGGTGCGTGGCGCGACCCTCCAGGTGTGGCACGACGACCTGCCCGATCTCTAAGGAGTGGGGTAATGGAACAAATCATCCTGATCCTCGTCATAGCCATCTTCGTGCTCGCCGTGACCACGCTCGTCAAGGCCGTCCGGATCGTTCCGCAGCAGCGGATGGACGTCGTCGAGCGGCTCGGCAAATACAAGCGGACCCTCTCGCCCGGCCTCAACCTGCTGGTGCCGTTCGTCGATGCGGTCCGGACCAAGGTCGACATGCGGGAACAGGTGGTGTCGTTCCCGCCGCAGCCGGTGATCACCTCGGACAACCTGGTCGTCTCGATCGACACGGTGCTCTACTTCAAGGTCGTCGACCCGGTGCGGGCGACGTACGAGATTTCCCACTTCCTCCAGGCGATCGAGCAGCTCACCGTCACCACGCTGCGGAACGTGATCGGCTCCCTGGACCTGGAGCGGGCGCTGACCAGCCGTGAGGAGATCAACCGGCACCTGTCCGGGGTGCTGGACGAGACCACCGGCCGCTGGGGCATCAAGGTGACCCGGGTGGAGATCAAGGCGATCGAGCCGCCGCCGAGCATCCGCGACTCGATGGAGAAGCAGATGCGCGCCGAGCGGGACCGGCGGGCCGCGATCCTCAACGCCGAGGGCCACAAGCAGGCGCAGATCCTCACCGCCGAGGGCGAGAAGCAGGCGGCCGTGCTGCGGGCCGACGGCGACCGGCAGGCCCGCATCCTCCAGGCGGAGGGACAGGCCAAGGCGATCCGGACCGTCTTCGACGCCATCCACCAGGCCAACCCGTCGCAGAAGGTGCTCGCCTACCAATACCTGCAGTCGCTGCCGCAGATCGCCAACGGCACGGCCAACAAGGTGTGGATCCTGCCGACCGAGCTCACCAAGGCCCTGGAGGGGCTGGGCGGGGCGCTCGGCGGGCTGGCGAACATGGTGGGCGACGAACCCCGTCCGGACATGGACGTCTCGGCCGTGGAACGGGAGGCGGCGGCCGCCGCCGAGGCCGCCGCGGCCGAGGCGCGGCGGGTCGACGACGCGGTCCGGGAGGCCGAGGCGGAGGCGTCCGGGCAGCCGGGCCTGCCGGCGCCCGGCACGATCCCGCCGGCGGCGGTGCTCGGCGGACCACAACGCATCGAAAAGCGCTGACTTTTCGGCCTTTTGTGGGATTCGCCGCATCTGACGGTGACTTTTGGCATGCTTCGCAGCAGGATTCCCGACCGGTGCCCCCGGCCGCTCGGCTTGTTGCCCCAGCTAACGAGGCGGAGCCATGAGCATCAGCCACCGTCAGACGGCGAGCGGCCGACCCCTGCGGGTCGCGCCGGCGTGGGTCGGCGCCCCGACCACGACCGAGACGGACACCCATCCGCTGCCGGTGCGCGACGCCGTGTGGATCTGGTCGGTCCGCAGGTACGCCCGGCTGGCCCTGTGGGCGCTCCCGGTCGCCGCGGTCCTCTACGGCTGGCTGACCCTCGGCGTCCACGGCGCGCCCGGCCCGCTCGCGGTCGGCCTGATCGCCGGATGGCTCGCCATGATCTCCCTGATCGCGCTGGCCGGGCTGCTCGCCGGCTCCCGGACCCGGCGGTGCGCCGTGGCCGGTCTGCTGACCACGCTGGCCGGCGCCACCATGCTGCTGCCGGCGGCCGCGCGGCCGGCGGAGACCGTGGTGGCGAACGCGGCGACGGCCGGCGGGCACGTGCCCGGCCTGCTCCCCACCGCCGCGGCGGTCTGCGGCGCCGGGATGCTGCTGCTCGGCTGGGCGGTGTTCCGGTCCAAACTCGTCAACCCCGCCGACGGGGTGCTGCTGATGCTCGCGGCGCCGGCGATGGGGATGGGCACGTCCGCGGACCAGCCCATCCCGACCGTCGGCGCCCTTCTGGCGCTGGCCGCCGGGATGGGGCTCGCCTGGACCGGCGGCCGTCTCGTGCCCCGGTCCTAACGCGTGATCTCGTAGAACCCGATGGCGGCCGCGGTCGCCACGTTCAGCGAGTCGACCCCGTTGTGCATCGGGATCACCACGGCCGCGTCGGCCGCCTCCAGGGCGGTACGCGTCAGCCCCGGCCCCTCCGCCCCGAGCAGCAGCGCCGGCCGCTCCCGCTGCGCCGGGGTCAGGTCGGCGATCGCCACGGCCCCGTCGCCGGGGGTCATCGCCAGCAGCGTGAACCCGGCCGCCCGGATCGCCTTGAGGGTGCCCGGCCAGTCGTCCGACTTCGCGTACGGGATGGCGAACACCTCGCCCATGCTGACCCGTACCGCCCGGCGGTAGAGCGGGTCCGCGCAGCTCGGCGACAGCACCACGGCGTCGATGCCGAGCGCCGCCGCGCTCCGGAACAGCGCGCCCAGGTTGGTGTGCGTGTTCAGCCCCTCCAGGACGGCCAGGCTGCGCGCCCCGGCCAGCAGCTCCTCCATCGACGGCAGCTCCCGCCGGTGGAACGACGCCAGGACGCCCCGGTGCACGTGGAACCCGGTGATCGACTCCAGCACCGGCGGCGGGGCGGTGTAGAGCGGCGCCTCCGGCGGCAGCCCGGTCAGCCGGCCGGCGCGTTTCTCGTCGACCAGAGCCGACCGCATCCGGTAACCGGCCCGCAGCGCCCGCTGGATGACCAGTTCCCCTTCGGCGATGAACAGACCGTTCGGCGGCTCCCACCGGGTCCGCAGCTCGACATCGGTGAGGGCGAGGTAGTCACCGATCCGCGGATCGTCCGGGCTGGTGATGCTGAGTGCTGGCACACCGGCATTATTCGCGGGGTAGGGTCACCCTTGTCGAGTTCGCCGGGGGTGATCCGTGTCGGATCCGCATCTGCTCGCCCTGCTGCGCGCCATCCGGCTACGCCAGAACGCGCCGGACGCGGCCGCCGCCGGAGCATCCGACGCCGCCGCCGCGCTCTCCGACATCCCCTCCCCGGCGCCGTCCGACGACGACGAGGAGGCCGGGGTGCCGGAAGCAGGCCCGGCGCCGCCGTACTACTCCGGCCGCACCGGCGGCGGGACCACCCGGCCCGACTCCGGTCTGCTCTGGCGCGGTGACCCGGGCGCCGCCCTGGGCCGGTCCAGCCTCCAGGCCCGGTCCGCCACCGCGGCGCAGAACGCGGCGGCCGCCGCACGCGGCCCCGACCGGAGCGTGCCACCGGTCGGCGGGGTCGTCCCGTCCGGCCCGACCGTCCCGGTGCCGAACATCCCACCGATCTCCGGCGCCCGCCCGCTCGGCGCGCCCGGCACCGAGTTCCCGCCGCCGCAGCCGTCCGGCGAGCACCCGGGCCCCCGCCGACCCGGTGTGCCCGGCAAACGCGGCGCACCGCGGCACGACGGCATGGACCCGGCCGACGGCCAGGCGCTGCGCGACACCCAACGGCTGCTCAGCACCAGCCTCACCTTCGCGGGCGGCGTCGAGGAGGTCGCCGGGAGGCTGTGGGAGGCGCTGCGGCAGGCACAGCCGGCCCTGCTCGACGCGCTGCCCGGCACGGCCGCGTCGCAGCGCGCCCGGCTGACCCGCGCGATCACCTGGCTGGTGCACCGGCTCGACGATCCGCCCGCCCTGGTCGCCGGATGCGCCCAGGTGGGGGCGGTGCTGGCCGAATGCGGCATCCAGTGGACCGGGTTGCGGGTGGTCGGCGCCGCCCTGGCCGAGGCGATGCGTGCCGGGATGCCTCCGGGCGCCTGGCGGCAGGACTTCGACCACGCGTGGCGCTGGACGTGGCAGCACCTCTACGAGTGGCTGGTGCACGGGGGGACGCTCAGCGCGTACCAGCCGACGATCTGGCCGGCCGAGGTGATCGCGCACGACAGGCGGCGCCCCGACCTGGCGGTGATCACGCTGCGGCCCGGCCTGCCGATGCCGTTCCGTCCCGGCCAGTTCGCCCGGTTCGAGGTCGGCGCGGTGCCCGGGGTGTGGCGGCCGTACTCGCCGGCCGGCGCCCCGCGCCGGGACGAGCTGTTCGAGCTGCACGTGCGGGCGAAGACGGAGACCGGCGTCAGCGGCGCTCTCGTGCACCACACCGTGCCCGGCGACCGGGTCCGGCTCACCCGCGCCGAGGGCGAGATGGGCCTGCCCGCCGAACCGGGCCGCGGCATCCTGATGATCGCCGGGGACACCGGCGTGGCCCCCATGAAAGCCATGCTGGCCGAGCTGGTGGCGACCGCCGACGCCCGGCCGGCCGTGCTGTTCTGGGGCGTCCGCGACCTCGACGAGCTCTACGACATCGACGCCCTCAACGAGCTGGCCGCCCGGTCGCCGCGCGCCACGGTCGTTCCGGTGGTGGCCGGGGGCGACCCCGGGCCGTACGCGTCCGGCCTGGTCACCGACGCGGTGGCCGCCTACGGCGAGTGGTCCCGCCACGAGGTCTACCTGGCCGGGCCGCCGCTCATGCTGGCCGGCACCAGCGCCGCGCTGCACCGGCTCGGCGTGCAGCCCGCGCGCATCCATCACGACGCCCCCGAATGACCCCATGCATCGGTACGCCGTTCCGAGCCCTCGACCACACCCGGGCCGTTCCGCCCGTGCGGCGCGAGCTCACCGGGTGGTCCCGCCGGTGCCGCGCCCGCCGGGCTGAGGCCGATGGGCGCTGCGGACGGCGTAGCCGGGGACGGACGGCCAGCGGACGGTGAGGACGACCGACTCCTCGGCGGCGAACCAGGAGTGGTCGACGCCGCGCGGCCAGACCACGTAGTCGCCCTGCTTGTCGAGGACGACGGTGCGGCCCGGGAACTCCATGTGGAAGCAGCCGCTGATCAGCACCAACAGGGCGGTCCGCTCCTCGCCGCGGACCCACTCGGCCCGCCGGTCGCCGCGCGGATGCCGGCCCCACTTGATCTCGACGTCGGTGCTGTGCCGGGGGTCGCCCTCGGGCTTGAAGTGCCCCAGCAGCCAGCCCCGGTCGGCGAGCGCGTCCGGGTCGGCGTTTCCCACATAGATCTCGTCGGCCACGCCCCGGAACGCTACCCGCCGACCTTGGCCCGGCCGGCCCTGAGGGCGGCCTCCTCTGGCGGGAGACCGCGCTGGGGGCCGGCTGTTTCACGTGGCCGGCCCTGAGGGCGGCCTCCGACGGCGCGAGACCGCGCTGGGGGCCGGCTGTTCTCACGGGGCTGCCGCCCGGAGCCGGCCGGAGTGGTCAGATGGCCTCGTCGAGGAGTTTGCGATAGGCCGGGGGCACGTGGTTGGGGCCGCCCGGGGTGAAGACGCCGGAGTGGGAGACCTCCGCCCACGCCGTCTGCGGGACGGCGGCGCGCAGGGCCACCAGCACGGGCGCGTCGTCGGTCAGCATGGCGAGGGCGACGAGGCACTCCTCGGCCTCGCCCACGCACTCGAACGGCTTGTGCGCGTCGATGCCGAGCAGTTCCAGGAAGCCCGGCGTCTGGGACGGGTCGGCGAACAGGTCACGGCCGAAGATGTGCGCCAGCCGCTCCCGGGGCATGTGCGGCGCCATCGCCAGGAACACGAACCGGCACTTCGGGCAGTCACCGCACCAGCGTGCCGACGGGTCGTGCAACTTGAACGCCTTGTTACAGCTGGTAACAACATCATCGTACGCTGTGTGACCGGCGAACAGCTGCGCGATGTGCAGCTCGGACAGTGGCCGCAGCAGCGAGAAATACGGATCGGCCAGCCCCGCGTACGCCGCCACGGCCGACCGCAGCAGCCCCTCCGCCTCCACCCCTTTGGACCACTGGTGGTTGACCTCGTGCCCGTTCCAGATCAGGTTCGGGTCGGAGGCGGATCGTTCGTTGGACATCACCACGGGGCCGAGCCCGTGCCAGACCGCGGTGGCGATGGCGATCAGCGAGTTGATCGCGGTGACCGGGATGTGCCCGTTCAGCGCGCCGGCCTTGTTCAGCTCGAAGAGCCGCGGGTCGAGTCTGCGGCGGGCGGCCAGCGCCGGCAGCCCGGAGGCGGCGTTCACCTTCTCGATCACCTGGTTCGGGTTGACCGAGAACGGCACCGGGTCGAGGCCCGCGGCGCGCAGGATCTCCAGCGTGACGATGGAGTCCTTGCCGCCGCCGACCGCGGAGAGCGGCCGGCCGCCGGTGACCTCGGCGGGCGCCGCGGCCGGGATCACGCCCGGGGTCTCGACGGTCAGCTCCAGCACGTGCGGAAGCCGGTTGCGGTACGCGTACTCCGCCATGCCCTTGGTGTAGACGGCGGTGAGGAAATCGGCGACCTGGGGTGGCACGGGTTCGGGCGCGACCACCCGGGCCGGCGCGCCGACCTTGAAGTAGCTCACCCCGGCGACCACGTGCAGCAGGCCGAGGACCCGGGTGAGGGCCTCCGGCACCGCCGGGTCCGCCGGGACCGGCAGCGTGATCGTCTCGGTGAAGCGCAGCGGTTCCGGGCCGTCGAGCAGGTAGTCGAACGTCGCCACCCCCGTCGCCGGATCGAACGCGTACGAGGGGAACTGCATGACGTCGAACCGCACCCGGAGTCTCCTTGCCTATGGCCGAGGGGCAATATTAGTTCGGTCCGACGAGGTTCGACGCGAAGCGGGGAGACGACGTGCGCCTGGCAGACCTGCGCGGCCGATCGGTGGCGGTCTGGGGTACCGGACGGGAGGGCCGGGCCGCGGTGACCGCGATCGCCCGCCACGAGCCGTCCCGCCTGATCGCGGTCGACGACAGCGCGAGCTATCTGTCCGTGGAGTGGACCGGTGAGCTGGCGAAGCTCGCCCCGCTGGCCGGCGGCGAGCACGCCTTCGCGGCCCTGGCCAGCGCCGACGTGGTGGTCCGGTCGCCCGGGGTGCCGTCCACCCATCCGTTCATGGCGCGGCTGCGGGAGCGCGGGATCCCGGTGACCGGTGGCAGCGCGCTGTGGATGGCCGACCATGCCGCCAAGACCGTCGGCGTGACCGGCAGCAAGGGCAAGAGCACCACGTCCAGCCTGATCAGTCACCTGCTGGCGGCGGTGGGGCGGCCGAACGCGTACGGCGGGAACATCGGGGTGCCGCTGCTCGACCTGCCGGAGGCGGAGCTGTATGTGCTGGAGCTGTCCAGCTACCAGTGCGCCGACCTGACCGACTCGCCGCGGGTGGCGGTGGTCACGTCGCTGTTCCCGGAGCATCTGGACGCGCACGGCGGCGAGCGGGAGTACTACCGGGACAAGCTGAACATCCTGCGGCACGGCCCGGAGCTGATCGTGGTGAACGGCACCGACAAGCGGCTGCGCGACGAGATCCGCGGGGTCGCCGACGCGGGCCGGTTCGCGCCGGTTCCGGCCGCCGCCGGGGATTCCCGGTTCCGGGTCGAGGACGGTCAGGTCTGGTGCAGCGACGAGGTCTTGTTCCCGCGGGAGGCGCTGCGCCTGAAGGGCCGGCACAACGAGGGCAACCTGTGCGTGGCGCTGGCCGTGCTGGACGGCATGGGCGTGGACGTGGAGGCCGAGCGGGCGGTCGTCGAGGCGGCGGTCCGGTCGTTCCGGGGGCTGCCGCACCGGCTGGCCGAGATCGAGGACCCGTCCGGGCTGACGTTCGTCGACGACACCCTCTCGACGAGTCCGTACGCGGCCATGCACGCCATCGAGGCGTACGAGAACCGGCCACTCACCGTGCTGGTCGGCGGCAACGATCGCGGCCTGGATTACACACCGTTACGTGATTTCCTCGCCGACCGCGAACTCAGCGTGATCGGCTTGCCGGACAGCGGCCCCCGCATCCTGGAGGCGCTGGCCGGTCTGCCGCGGATCCGCACCGAAATGGCCGAGGATCTGGCCGACGCCGTCCGGCTGGCCCGCGAGGTCACTCCGGCCGGGGGAGTGGTGCTGCTGTCCCCGGCCGCGCCGAGCTACGGCCGGTTCCGCGACTTCGAGCACCGTTCCGAGGTCTTCGCCCAGGCCATCCAGCACGGCTAGACCCCGGTGTGTGGGTTTCGGGCGCGCAGCGCACCCGAAACCCACACACCGGCCGGTTCCGTGACGACCCGGAGCAGTTCGGCGCGGGTCGAGCCGGATTCGGCGACGAGCGTCGTGGTGACCGTCGTCGACACGACGCGGGACGTGCGGACCGTCGCGCCCGTTCCCGGCGCCGGGCACGGCGTGCCCGGTTCCGGGGGGACCGTGGTGCCGGAGATCCCCGCGTAGGCCTTGACGATCCGGAAGCCGGTGACGTCCCGCGCGGGCGGTCCGCGTACCACCTCGACGGTGAGGAACTCTTTCGCGTCCTGTGCGGTGTGCACCGCCCGGACCGGGCGGGCGCTGGCCCCGTCACACACCACCGAGTAGGTGTCCTGGACCAGCCGCACGTGCTGGAACTCCAGGCCGGCCGCCTTTCTCCGCAGGGTGGCGGCGTCCCAGCCGAAGGCGCGCCGCACGTCCTCGGCGTCCACGTGACCGGTGTTGGCGCCGAAGTCGAAGGTGATCTTCGCGTGGGCGGGGCTGGGGAAGGCCAGGACCGCGCCCGCGATCACCGGAAACCATCGCATACCTAATTCTCCTGAAATATGGACAATTGCCACCATGGTTCCACGGCTCGGCGCGGGCGGCGTACCGGAAATTTTTTTGATCTTGTTTCTTGTGTGACGGCGAGGTTTCGGCGCGTCACGGATACCGAATGATCAGCCGATAGTGGGTCGCCGGAACGGCCGGTCGCGTATCGGCCGCAAGCAGGAGCTGAAAACGGGCCCAAATCGGTCATGTGATGGCGGTCACCTCGTAACGGCCATTTGGGGATTGATGGCTGTCATCTACCCCAGCCGAAACATCAGTTCATTCGCGCTGGTCCGGTAACGGTTTGAAAACTTCCTTCACAGTCTTGACAGCGAGGGCCCGTTAGTAAGAACTTTTACCGCGACAGTAAACAGTCCTTCCTGAAAGGGTGACCGATGGCTGAGCCGGAGATGGACGGCGCCGCGTGGACCGCGGTGACCCCCTCGCTGGTTCGCGCCCACGCCGCTCTGAACAGGAGCAACGGGAGCGACCACGGGACCGGGCGGAACACCGCGAACGGGGTGGGCCACCCGCCCGCCGACGGGGTGCTCGCCCGGGTCAGGACTCTGCTGCCGGACTTCACCGGGGCGCTGCAGCGGGTCGCCGAGCAGGTGCTCGCCGATCCGGCCGCGGCCTCCCGGGCCACCATCGTCGAGCTGGCCGAGCGCAGCGGAACCTCGCCGGCGACGATCACCCGGTTCTGCCGGGCGGTCGGGTTCGACGGTTACGCGGACCTTCGCCTCGGCATCGCGGCGGAGACCGGCCGGGCTCGCTCGGCCGGCTGGACCGTGGACATCGGCCGGGAGATCCAGCCGAGCGACCCGCTGGAACGGGTTCTCGGCCAGATCATGGCGGCCGACACCCGGGCCATGCACGACACCGCCACACTGCTCGATCTGGGCGAGGTGGAGCGGGCCGCGGTGGCGATCGCCGCCGCACCGCGGGTGAACATCTTCGGGGCCAGCGGAAGCGCGCTGGTCGGCGAGGAGATGCAGTTCAGTCTGCACCGCATCGGCATTCCGGTGTGGGCCTGGACCGACGTGCACAACGGTCTGGCCAGCGCCGCCTTGTCCAGGCCCGGCGACGTCGCGCTCGGCATCTCGCACAGTGGCGAGACCGGCGAGACGATCGAGCTGCTCGCGGAAGCGAACAGCCGGGGCGCCACCACCATCGCGCTGACCAGTTTCCCCCGTTCCCCGCTGGCCGAGCTCGCCGACATCGTCCTGCTCACCGCTACCCAGGCGACGACCTTCCGGCCAGACGCGCTCAGCGCCCGCCACCCGCAGCTGGTCGTCCTCGACCTGCTGTACGTCGCCGTCGCACAACGAACCCACGAACGATCGCACGCCGCGTTCCTGCGCACCGCCCAAGCGGTGCACGGGCACAAGGCGGCGAAAGACAGCTGAACCCTTTCAAGATGACATTCCCCTCGGGAGGAAAAGTGAAGCGCAAGATCGCGGTCGCCGCGGCTCTGGCCGCGTCGATGCTCGCCGCCGCCTGCGGCAGCAGCTCCGGCGGTGACGGGGGCACGGTCTCGGCCGACGGCAAGGTCGACGGCAAGGGCAAGACCATCAAGGTCTGGCTCATGGTCGACGCTCAGAGCGGCTGGAAGAGTGTCGTCGACGACGCCAGCAAGCGGTTCACCGAGGCCACCGGCGCCAATGTGACCGTCGAGTACCAGCAGTGGGCGAACGTGCTCACCAAGCTGGACGCGTCGCTGGCCGGCACCGACGTTCCGGACGTGGTGGAGCTCGGCAACACCCAGTTCTCCAAGTATGTCGACGCGGGTGCGTTCGCCGAGGTCAAGAAGGACACCTTCGAGAACTCCGCCACCTGGCTGCCCGGTCTCTCCGGTGCCTGCGAGGTCGACGGCAAGACCTACTGCGTGCCGTACTACGCCGGCGCCCGGGTCCTGATCTACCGCAAGGACCTCTTCGAGAAGGCCGGTGTCACGGCTCCGAAGACCTACGAGGACTTCATCGCCGCCGCCGACAAGGTGCAGGCCGCGAACAAGGACCCGAAGTTCGGCGCCGTCTACATGCCGGGCCGCTACTGGTACGCCGCGATGTCCTGGGTCAAGGCCAGCGGCGGCGACATCGCCAAGAAGGAAGGCGACAAGTGGGCCGGGCAGCTCTCCTCGCCGGCCTCCCAGGAGGGCCTCAACAAGTGGGTCGACCTGGTCAAGAAGTACTCGAAGGCGGACGTCACCAAGGACGAGGCCGACCAGTACCTGGTCTTCAGCCAGGGCAACGCCGGCATGTTCTACGGCAACGGCTGGGAGCTCGGCTCCGCTGAGCAGGTCCGCAAGGACCCGAACGACCCCAACTCGGCGCTGATCGACACCAAGGTCAAGGGCAAGCTGGCCGCCACCCCGATGCCCGGCATCCCGTCGCTGCTCGGCGGCTCGAACGTCGGCGTCCCGGTGAAGAGCCAGAACACCGAGCTCGCCGCTCAGTGGATCAAGTACTTCACCGACAGCACCTCGATGAAGGGCCTGATCAAGGCCAGCGCGCTGCCGAACGCCACCGCGATGCTCGACACCGCCGCCGCCGAAAACCCGGCGCTCGCCGTCGGCGCCGAGGCCGCCAAGAACAGCTGGGCCGTGCCGGCCTCCGGCAAGTGGGCCGACGTCGAGAAGGCCAGCATCCTGCAGAACATGCTGTCGGACATCCTGACCGGCAAGAAGTCCGTCGCGGACGCCGCCAAGGCCGCCGACGAGCAGATCGCCGCCACGCTCAACGGCTGATCCAGGCGCTGCCCACCCGCCGCGAGGCGGGTGGGCAGCGGGTTCCTTCTTCTGAGAGAGGAAATCTGATGCACGCCGTCGACACCCCGCCCACCCGCGCGACAGGCGCGCCGGCTGGACCGGGCGGACCGGGTCCCCAAGCGCCGGATGCCCCGCGCCGGAAGCGCCGCGGTCCGGAGAGCTCCCGCCTGCCGTGGTTGCTCGCGGCGCCGGCTCTGCTGCTCCTGGCCGCTCTGCTGGCCTACCCGATGGGCCGGATGGTCGTCCTTTCGTTCCAGAACATGCAGCTGCGGGAGCTGTGGAGCGGAGCCACCCCGCCGTGGGTCGGGCTCGACCAGTACACCAAGGTGCTCAGTGACTCGGCGTTCTGGGCGGTCGTCGGCCGTACGGTCCTCTTCACCGCGGTCTCGGTGATCCTCACGGTCCTCGCGGGCCTGATGGTCGCGCTGCTGATGCGCCGCGTGCACAAAGCCGTCCGGATGGCCATGATCGTCGCGATGATGTTCGTCTGGGCGCTGCCCGCCCTGGTGCAGGCGCAGGTCTTCAAGATGATGACCGACTCCAACGTCGGTGTCCTGAACTACATGATCGACAAGCTGCCCGGCGTCGAGTTCCAGAACCACTCCTGGTTCTTCACCCCCACCCAGGGGTGGATCGTGATCACCGCCTGTGTGCTGTGGGCCGGTATCCCGTTCCTGGCCATCACGCTGAACGCGGGCCTCACCCAGGTTCCCAAGGAACTGCTCGAGGCCGCGACGGTGGACGGCGCCAACGCCTGGCAGTCGTTCCGCAACATCACCATCCCGATCCTGAAGCCGCTTCTGGTGATCGTGACGACGCTGTCGATCATCTGGAACTTCGGGCTCTTCACCCAGAACTGGGTGATGCGCGACGGCAAGCCGGAACCCGAGTTCCAGACGCTCGCGACGTACTCGTACCTCCAGGCTTTCGCGCAGAACAAGTACAGCCTCGGCTCGGCGATCGCGGTGATCACCGTGCTCCTGCTGCTCGGCGCGATGGCGGTCTACATCCGCCAGATGTTCAAGATCGGAGAGGTGGACTGATGGCCGGCCGCCCCGCGAACGACCAGACGTTGACGGTCGGGCGCAGCCCGTTGGGAACCTTCTTCGCGAACCTGAGCGGCTCGGTCTTCGCGATCGTGATGTTCTTCCCCGTCTACTGGGTACTCATCACCGCGTTCAAGCCGCAGACCGAGTGGTCCAGCTTCACCCCCACGTTCATCCCGGATCAGCCGACCCTGGACAACTTCAAGTCGGCGTTCAACGCGCCCAACTTCCAGCAATCGCTGGTCAACGGCATCATGATCACGGTGGTCGCGGTCCTGGCCTCGCTCGTGATCGGCTTCCTGGCCGCCCTCGCGGTGGCGCGGTTCCGGTTCTACGGGCGGCGCGCGATCATCCTCGTGGTGCTCGCGGTGCAACTGGTGCCGTTCGTGGCCCTGCTCATCCCGATCTTCCTGATGCTGCAGAGGGCCGAGCTGACCGGTGACAGCATCATCGGCGTGACCCTCGTCTACATCGTGCTGCTGCTGCCGTACACGGTCTGGACGCTGCGCGGCTTCATCGCCGGCATCCCGCGGGAACTCGACGAGGCGGCCATGATCGACGGTTGCACCCGGGCGCAGGTGTTCTGGCGGATCATCCTGCCGCTCACCGGTCCGGGTCTGGTCGCCACCTCGGTCTACGGGTTCATCCAGGCGTGGAACGAGTTCATCATCATCAACACGCTGAACAACCCGGAGAACCAGAACCTGATGGCCTGGTTGATGCAGAACCAGACCAGCCGGGGCACGTACTGGGGCCCGCTGATGGCGGGTGCGATCCTGACGTCCATCCCGGTCGTGATCTTCTTCCTCGCCGTTCAGCGCAACATCGCCACCGGCTTGACGGCTGGCGCCGTCAAAGGCTGACCCGAAAGGACAAAGATGTCTGACATGACGAGTTCCGAACTGGACCGCCGCAGCCTCCTGCGCCGTGCCGCCGCCGTCGGGCTGGCGGCGACCCCGGCGGTGGGCATGCTCAGCGCCTGCGTCGGCGGTGGCGACGACACGACCACCGAGCAGGCCACCGGTACGAAGTCCGCGGAGAACCCACTGGGCATCGACCCGAAGTCGCCGATCGAGATCGTGATCTTCGACGGTGGTCTAGGCACCAAGTACGCCACCGACGTCGACACCCCGCTCTACAACCGGAAGTGGCCGGAGTCGAAGGTCAACTTCTCGGCCACCCAGGAGATCTCGACGACCGTCCAGCCGCGCCTCAACGCCGGCGACGCGCCCGACATGATCAACAACTCGGGCGCCAAGATGATGGACTTCGGCGCCATCGTGGCGGCCGGTCAGGCACAGGACCTCACCGACCTGTACGCTGCCGCCTCCTTCGACATCCCCGGCAAGACGGTGGCGGAGACGCTGGTCCCGGGCACGGCCGAGTGGGGCAGCTACAACGGCAAGCCGTACGCGCTGAACTACTCGTACACCGTGTTCGGCATGTGGTACAACGCCACCCTGTTCGAGAAGAACAGCTGGACCCCGCCGGCGACCTGGGCCGACTTCACCGCCCTCTGCGACAAGATCAAGACGGCGGGCATCGTCCCGTTCGGCTACGCCGGCGCGAACGCCGCCTACTACATGGTCCGTGCCCTGCTCACCAGCGCCGGCAAGATCGGCACCGAGCAGGTCCTCAAGGACATCGACAACCTGAAGCCCGGCGCGTGGACGAACCCGGCCGTCCTCGAGGCCGCCAAGGCCTGGGGCGAGATCGGCACCAAGTACCTGGACAAGTCGTTCCTCGGCCTCAAGCACACCGAGGTCCAGCTCCAGCAGAACCAGGACAAGGTCGCCTTCTACCCGTGCGGCTCCTGGCTGGAGAACGAGCAGGCCAAGGACACCCCGCCGACCTTCAAGTACGCGGTCGCGCCGTACCCGAGCGTCACCGGCTCCGACAAGCTCCCGGCGGCCGCGCTCAACGCCGCGGCCGGCGAGATCTACTTCGCGTCGTCCAAGGGCAAGAACCCGCGTGGCGGCATGGAGTACCTGCGGGTCATGCTCTCCAAGGAGGCGGCGACCGAGTTCACCAAGCTCACCAAGTCGCTGACCGTCGTGGTCGGCGCCGCCGACGGTGTCGAGCTGTCCCCCGGCCTGACCAGCGCCAACGACGCGCTGAACAAGGCCGGCAAGGACGTCTTCATGGGCTACCTGTTCGACACCTGGTACAAGAAACTCGGCGACGAGTCGCTGAGCGCGGTCAACGACCTGATGTTCAAGGGCGGCGACGCGCAGAAGTTCTGTGACCGGATGGAGGCCGCCTCGCAGGCGCTCGCCAAGGACTCGTCGGTCCAGAAGCAGACCCGTAGCTGAACAGAAGTGAGGTAGAGCGCCATGCGGCACGGCAAGTACCCCTTCATCATCGGCTTCCTTGCCGTGCCGGTGGCGCTCTACGCCACCTTCGTGGTGGCGGCGTACGTCCAGACCTTCCAGCTGTCCGTGGCCAGCTGGTCCGGGTTCGGATCGATCAAGTACGTCGGCTTCGACAACTTCGTGAAACTGTGGAACGACGACCTCTTCTGGAAGTCGCTGCGGCACAACGGCTACCTGCTCCTGCTGCTGCCGATCGTGACGATCGCCCTCGGCCTGCTCTTCGCGTTCCTGCTGAACGTGGGCGGCGGCTCCTCCGGCGGCGTGACCCGCGGCGTCTGGGGCTCCAAGGTCTACCGGGTGATCTTCTTCTTCCCGCAGCTGATGGCCCTCGCCATCGTCGCGGTGATCTTCGGCCGGGTGTTCGCCTCGGACAAGAGCGGCATGCTCAACGGCCTCTTCCCGGACTCGTGGTCGCCGTGGCTGTTCCTGGCCGACGAACGGTGGGCGCTGACCTGCATCCTGGTGGTGTTGGTCTGGCAGGCGGTCGGCTTCTACGTGGTGCTCTTCTCGGCCGGCATGGGCTCGATCGAGCACGAGATCTACGAGGCCGCGGCGCTGGACGGCGCCACCCGGGTCACCCTCTTCTTCCGGATCACCCTGCCGCTGCTCTGGGGCACCATCCAGACCGCGTGGGTCTACCTGGGCATCGCCGCGTTCGACGCGTTCGCCCTGATCAACATCATGACCGTGGACCGCGGTGGCCCGGACGGCGCCACCTCGGTGCTGGCCATGATGATCTACCGCAACACCTTCGAGTACTCGCAGGTCGGGTACGCCTCCGCGCTCGGCGTGGTGCTGTTCTTCCTGACCCTGACCTTCGCCGCGCTGACCCTGCGGGTCACGCGACGTGACGCAGTCTGAGAGGCCCGCACATGACTACCCTGACCGCGGCCGTCTCCGAGAAGAAGCCCACCAGGAAGGCGGAGACCCACCGCGAGGTCCGCGCCTTCAACGGCCTCGCCCACGTCGCCCTCGTCTTCTGGGCGCTGGTCACCGCCGGGCCGCTGATCTGGGTGCTGCTGGCCTCGTTCAAGACCAACACCGAGATCTTTCTGGGTGAGCCGTTCGCGCTGCCGAACTCGTTCTCGCTGGAGACCTACTTCTCCGCGTGGGACCAGGCGCACATCGGCCGCTACTTCGTGAACAGCGTCTTCGTCGTGACGGTCAGCACGGCCGGCACCATGCTCTTCGGCTCGATGGCCGCCTACGTGCTGGCCCGGTACACGTTCCCCGGCAACCGGATCCTCTACTACCTGTTCGTCTCCGGCCTGGCCTTCCCGACGTTCATGGCGCTCGCCCCGCTCTTCCACATCCTGAAGAACCTGGGCCTGCTGAACTCGTACCTCGGCCTGATCCTGGTCTACATCGCCTACTCGCTGCCGTTCACCGTCTTCTTCCTGGCCGCGTTCTTCAAGACGCTGCCGCACGAGATCGACGAGGCCGCGACGGTGGACGGCGCCTCGCACACCCGCAAGTTCTTCCAGATCATGATGCCGATGGCGAAGTCCGGCCTGGTCAGCATCACCATCTTCAACATCGTCGGGCAGTGGAACCAGTACCTCCTCCCGCTGGTGATCATGCAGGGGCAGGGCGCCGACCAGAAGTGGGTGCTCACCCAGGGCATCGCGAACATCTCCACGCAGGCCGGTTACCACGCCGAGTGGTCGACGCTGTTCGCCGCGCTCACCCTGAGCATCCTGCCGATGATCGTGGTTTATGCGATCTTCCAGCGGCAGATCCAGGCCGGCCTCACCGCGGGCGCGGTCAAGTAGGAGTTGTCATACCCCCGGGTGACAATCACCCGGTGCTGGTGGCGGTGGTTCCCGACCCGGACGGTCCTGGTGGCCGTCTGGGCCGGCTCGCTTCCGGGGAGCGGTGGCACGTCCCCGACCTGGCCGCCACGATCGCCGAGATGGAGGCCGCCGAGCAGCCACGCTGGGTCTGGACGGTCACCGCCGACGTCTACCCGCCGCTGCTGCGCGCCGGCGTCCGGGTGGCCCGCTGCCACGACCTGGAGCTGACCGAGGCGCTGCTGCTCGGCCACGCGGGCCGGTGGGGTGAGCCACGCGGGCTCGCCGCGGCCGTCGCCCGCCTGCGCGGCCTCCCGGTCCCTCCGGACCGGCCACGGCCGGACGCCGAACCACCAGGCTTCGCGCAGGTCGCCCTCTTCGACGCGGTTCCGGCCGGCCGCGTGGAGATCTCCGACCTTCTGCAGGTGTACGAGGTACAGGCCCGCAAAATCACCGAGACCGGTCATCCCGGCCGTTTCCGGATGCTGGTGGCCGCCGAGTCCGCGGGCGCCCTGATCGCCGCCGAGATGGGCCACACCGGCCTGCCGTGGCGCGCCGACATCCACGACGAGCTGTTGCGTGAGCTGCTCGGCCCGCCGCAGCCGATGGGCCCGCCCCGCCGTCTCGCCGAGCTGACCGCCGAGATCAACGCCGCGTTCGGCACCCACGGCCTGCATCCCGACCTGCCCACCGAGGTGGTGCGCGCCTTCCACCGGGCCGGCATCGACATCCCGAACACGCGCCGCTGGGTGCTGCGCCGGGTCGACCATCCGGCGGTCGCCCCACTGCTGGAGTTCAAGGAGCTGTACCGGATCTGGACCGCCCACGGCTGGGCCTGGTGCGACGCCTGGGTGCGGGACGGCCGCTTCCGCCCGGAGTACGTGCCGGGGGGCGTCGTCTCCGGCCGCTGGGCCACCCGGGGCGGCGGCGCCCTCCAGGTGCCGAAGGTGGTGCGCAAGGCCGTGATGGCCGACCCCGGTCACACGTTCGTGGTCGCCGACGCCGGCCAGCTGGAGCCCCGCGTGCTGGCCGCCGTCTCCGGCGACGAGCGGCTGGCCCGGGCCGCCGCCGAGGGCGATCTGTATGCGGCTCTCGCCGCCGACTCCTTCGACGGCGACCGCGGCAAGGCCAAGATCGCCCTGCTCGGGGCGATGTACGGGCAGACCGGCGGCGACGCCATCCCGGCCCTCGCGGTGCTCCGCCGCCGCTACCCGACCGCCTTCGAGTACGTGGAGGCCGCCGCCCGGACCGGGGAGGCCGGCGGTCTGGTCCGCTCCTGGCTCGGGCGCACCTGCCCACCGGCGGCCGGTTCGTGGCGGGACGCCGGGCTGGATCCCCCGGACGAGGTGGCCCCACCACCCGGCCGGGCGAGGGGACGGTTCACCCGCAACTTCGTGATTCAGGCCACCGCCGCCGAGTGGGCGCTGGTCCTGCTCGCCACCCTGCGGACCGAGCTCGCCGGTACGGATGCCGAGTTGGTGCTGTTCGTGCACGATGAGGTGGTCGTGCACTGTCCCGTCGAGCAGGCCGGACGGGTCGTCGAGGCGGTGCACGCGAGCGCGGCATCGGCCGGGCGGCTGCTGTTCGGCGTCACCCCGGTGCGTTTTCCTCTGGACGTCTCAGTGGTTGGTGCCTACGCGGACGCGAAGTGAAAGGGTCGGTATCGTTGGCGGTCCGGCCGAGAGGCGCTGCAGCGGGGCCACCACCCGTCACGCTCGACCGGTGAACCACCCGAAACAAGGGCGCCTCCGACTTTCTCAGGGATCTCGGAGGTGTTCTCGTTGACTCAGACCGTCACCCAGCTGCGTGAGTTGCTCGCTGAGCGAATTCTGGTGCTCGACGGCGCGTGGGGCACGATGCTCCAGGGCGCGAAGCTGACCCCGGCCGACTACCGCAACGAGCTGATTCCGGCGGACCATCCGCAGGACGTCACCGGCGACCCGGACCTGCTCATCCTCACCCGGCCGGATATCATCCTCGACGTCCACCGGCAGTATCTGGCGGCCGGCGCCGACATCACCACCACCAACACGTTCACCGCGACCAGCATCGCGCAGGCCGACTACGGGCTGGAGCACCTGGTCCGGGAGATGAACGTGCGGGGCGCCCGGCTGGCCCGCCAGGCCGCCGACGAGGCCGCCGCGAAGGACGGCCGGCCCCGCTTCGTGGCCGGCTCGGTCGGCCCGCTCAACGTGACCCTGTCCATCTCGCCGAAGGTCGACGACCCGGCGTACCGGGCGGTCACCTTCGACCAGGTCAAGGCGGCGTATGCGGAACAGATCTCGGCGCTGGCCGAGGCCGGCGTCGACCTGCTGCTGATCGAGACGATTTTCGACTCGCTCAACGCGAAGGCCGCGATCGCGGCGGCCCGTGAGGTGGCGCCCGAGCTGCCGCTGTGGATCTCGCTGTTCCTCGACATCTCCGGCCGCACCCTGTCGGGGCAGACCGTGGAGGCGTTCTGGCGGTCGATCGAGCGGGCGAAGCCGCTGGTGGTCGGCGTCAACTGCTCGCTCGGCGCGGCCGAGATGCGGCCCCACGTCGCCGAGCTGGCCCGGCTGGCCGACACCTACGTGGCCTCGCACCCCAACGCCGGCCTGCCCAACGCGTTCGGCGGCTACGACCAGCGGCCGGCCGAGACCGGGCAGCTGATCGGCGAGTTCGCCGAGGCCGGCCTGGTCAACATCGTGGGCGGCTGCTGCGGCACCACCCCCGCGCACATCGCCGCGGTCGCCGAGGGTGTCCGCGGCGCGGCGCCGCGGGTCATCGACCCGCCCGCCCCGACCACCCGGTTCAGCGGCCTGGAACCGTTCGAGATCGGCCCGGACACCGGCTTCGTCATGATCGGCGAGCGGACCAACGTGACCGGCTCGGCCAAGTTCCGCCGCCTCATCGAGGCCGACGACTACCAGGCCGCCGTCGACGTGGCCCTGGAGCAGGTTCGCGGTGGCGCCAACCTGCTCGACGTGAACATGGACGCCGACCTGCTGGACAGCGAGCGGGCCATGGTCACCTTCCTGAACCTGATCGCGACCGAGCCCGAGGTGGCCCGGATCCCGATCATGATCGACAGCTCGAAGTTCTCCGTCCTCGAGGCCGGCCTCAAGTGCGTGCAGGGCAAGGGCGTGGTCAACTCGATCAGCCTCAAGGAGGGCGAGGAGTCCTTCCTGGCCCAGGCGCGGCGGATCCGGGACTTCGGCGCCGGCGTCGTCGTGATGGCCTTCGACGAGCAGGGCCAGGCCGACACCCGCGACCGCAAGGTGGAGATCTGCGGCCGCGCCTACGACCTGCTGGTCGGCGACGGGTTCGACCCCCACGACATCATCTTCGACCCCAACGTGCTCGCGGTCGCGACCGGCATCGCCGAGCACAACGGGTACGCGAAGAACTTCATCGAGGCCCTTCCGCTGATCAAGCAGCGGTGCCCCGGCGCCCGTACCAGTGGTGGCATCTCGAACCTGTCGTTCGCCTTCCGCGGCAACGACGTGGTCCGGGAGGCCATGCACTCGGCGTTCCTGTTCCACGCCGTCAAGGCGGGCCTGGACATGGGCATCGTCAACGCCGGCCAGCTCGCCGTCTACCAGGACATCCCGGCCGACCTGCTGGAGCTCGTCGAGGACGTGATCTTCGACCGGCGGGAGGACGCCACCGACCGCCTGGTCACCTTCGCCTCCACGGTCACCGGCTCGGGCGCCAAGCGTGAGGTCGACCTGTCCTGGCGTGACGCCCCGGTCGAGGAGCGGCTCAGCCACGCCCTCGTCCACGGCATCGTCGACTTCATCGAGGCCGACACCGAGGAGGCCCGGCAGAAACTGCCCCGCCCCCTCGACGTCATCGAGGGCCCGCTCATGGACGGCATGAGCGTCGTCGGCGACCTCTTCGGCTCCGGCAAGATGTTCCTGCCCCAGGTGGTCAAGAGCGCCCGTGTGATGAAGCGGTCGGTCGCCTACCTGCTGCCCTACATGGAGCGGGAGAAGGAGGAGAGCGGCAATCACCGCGGCCAGGGCAAGGTCGTGCTCGCCACGGTCAAGGGCGACGTCCACGACATCGGCAAGAACATCGTCGGCGTGGTCCTGGGCTGCAACAACTACGAGGTCATCGACCTCGGCGTGATGGTGCCGACCGCCAAGATCCTGGACACCGCGATCGCCGAGGGCGCCGACGCGATCGGCCTCTCCGGGCTGATCACCCCGTCGCTGGACGAGATGGTCGCGGTCGGCGCCGAGATGCAGCGCCGGGGCATGAAGATCCCGCTGCTGATCGGCGGGGCCACCACGTCGAGGCAGCACACCGCGGTGCGGATCGCTCCGGCGTACGACCGGCCGACCGTGCACGTGCTGGACGCGTCCCGCGTCGTCGGCGTGGTCTCCGACCTGCTCGACCCGGTCCGCGCCGGAAAACTCGACGAGGCCAACCGCGCCGAGCAGGAGCGTCTCCGGATCCAGCACGAGCAGCGCCACTCGCAGCCGCTGCTCACCATCGGGCAGGCCCGCGCCAACCGGGAGACCGTCGACTTCGGTGACCTGCCGGTTCCGGCCTTCACCGGTGTCCGTGAGGTGGCGCCCACCATCGCCGAGCTGCGCCGGCTGATCGACTGGCAGTTCCTGTTCCTGGCCTGGGAGCTCAAGGGCAAATACCCGGCCATCCTGGACCACCCGGTCGCCCGGGAGCTGTTCGACGACGCCAACACGCTGCTCGACCAGATCATCGCGGAGGGCTCGTTCCAGGCCCGCGGCCGGTACGGGTTTTGGCCCGCCCACGCCGACGGCGACGACATCAGGCTGGCGAACGGCGCCTCGTTCCCGATGCTGCGGCAGCAGACCGAGAAGCCGGCCGGCCGGGCCAACCGCTGCCTCGCCGACTACGTCGCCCCTGCGGGCTTCGGTGATCATCTGGGCGGCTTCGCTGTCGCCATCCACGGCGCCGACAAGCTGGCCGCCCGCTACGAGGCCGAGCACGACGACTACCGGGCCATCATGGTCAAGGCGCTCGCCGACCGGCTGGCCGAGGCGTTCGCCGAGTACCTGCACCTCAAGGCCCGCCGTGACTGGTTCGAACCGGACGCCGACCCGAAGCTGGAGGACCTGCACGCCGAACGGTTCCGTGGCATCCGCCCGGCCCTCGGCTACCCGGCCTGCCCCGACCACAGCGAGAAACGCGACCTGTTCGAGCTGCTCGGCACGTCGGCGATCGGCGTCGGCCTCACCGAGTCGTACGCGATGACCCCCGCCGCCGCCGTCAGCGGCCTGATCTTCGCGCACCCGGAGTCCCGCTACTTCACCGTGGGCCGCCTCGGGAAGGACCAGATCGAGGACTACGCGAAGCGCCGCGGCGTCCCGGTCGCCGAGGTGGAGCGCTGGCTGCGGCCCAACCTCGCCTACTCGATCGACTGACGATCCGGACCGCGCCCGGCCGGTGGGCGCCCACCCACCGGCCGGGCGGCGGCATCCGCCCGGCGCCACAGCCGGGCGATGTCAGCGTCCGTCGCGAGGAGCTCGCCCAGCGGCACCACGGGCAGGGACCGCTGATCGACGGAAACCGTCAAGCCGACCTCGATCGACGGCACGATCTCGATGCGCAACTCGGCCAGGTCGGCGGCGAACCAGCGCAGCGGCCCGGGCGCGTCCAGAAAGGGATCGTTACCGACGTACATCTGCAGCCGCTCATGCCACCGGGGCATCAACAGTGTGGACAGGGCGCGGCTCACGGCTGCGGCATCCTTCTCGGCGATGCGCAGATCCACCCGGGCCGGGCGGACGTGGAGACCTTGCGCCAGGGCGGCGAGCCGTCCCGCCAGCACATGAGGCACCGTGTCGAGACGTTTCCACAGGATGTCGCACCTCGGCACATAGAAGTCCAACAGCCTGGCGGCCTCCGCCTCGTCGACCAGGTCCGGATCGTCCGAGGCTGTTGCCGGGATCGCCGCTGACTCGACGGCCAACCGCCGGCCCAGCACGCCGAGGAGCCGCTCTATCCGGCTGAGTCGTGGGTCCACGGCACCGCGCTCGACCCGGGAGATCCATTGCTGGCTGGTCTCCGCCCGCTCGGCGAGTAACCGCTGACTCCATCCGGCCTCGCCGCGAGCCGCCTGGATCACCAGCCCCACCTGCCGAGCCAGTCGCCCACCGTCGTGGCCGCCGCTGTGGCTACCATCGTGGCCGCTGTCGTGCCTACCGTCGTGGCCGTTGTTGTGGCCGCTGTCGTGCCTCGGCTCGTGATCTGCGTCCATGCCGCTGCCCCGGTTTCTGCCAATCGAGAGGCGTTGCGTTTCGAACTCGGCCGGGCTGCCTGGCATTCGGCGTCGCGGTGGCCGAAGAGATCCGATCGTCCGTTACGAGTTCGGTCCGTGTCGCCGATGATTCTGCGACTTTCAACGGCCTCGTGGGAGTTGTGGCCGGCACCTGTGGATAACGCGTCCCGGCGGGCAACCGTCCGTCCCACCCGGCCTGCCGGCCACGGGTTCCAGCCGCCGGCCCGAAGCGGGTGCGTTCGTCGCTGAGCGAGCGGCGAGCTCATGATCGTCGCGGTGGTCCCGAGTCCCGGCTGTTCAGTGCCGTGAGCGGCGTTCATGGATAGCGTCATGGGCCGACGTCGAAGAGTCTTTGCGGTCGGCCAGGCCCTTCTCGCTGATCTCCCTCGGTAACGAACGCACCCGCCGAGTAGTCCCAGCCGGACTCCAGTGCTGACTCAACCGACCTGAGACAGCGCCCACGGGCCGGCCGAAGGGTCCCGGCCGGCTGCCGGGGCTATCTCAGCGGGCGTGCCCGAACCCATCCGGTGGAGCGGGACACGGATCACGCCTATCAATGTTCCGGAAGCACGACACCCGCAACGGGTGTCGTCACACCCACAATGGGTGTCGCTTTCTCGGCAACCATATTGCTCGGGACGCCGGCCCTCCGTCCGGAGGCAGCACGGCGCCTTCCGGCCCGTCCTGATACGAGTCCGGTCCTGTCCACATCCGCCGCGACGCGGTCGATCTTCGCCTGCGGGACCGTCTGCTCAGCGGTGGTCTTGTCCGGCTGGCCGTCAGTGCTGACCCTGCTGGCCAAATCGCCCGCCTGCCTGCACGCCCACCGGCCGGGCGGGGCGCAGAGCGCACCGACGGTGCGCCCTCGAGCACCGCTGTGACGCTCGTGAGCGACCGCGCAGAGCCCCGCGTGCGTGCCGAATCGCTCGGCCCCGTCTGCCCGCCGGGCAGGCACACACAGCGCACCAACGGTGCGTCCTGTCGTCCTGTCGTCCTGTCGTCCTGCCGTCCTGGCGTCCCTGTCGCCCTGGCGTCCTGGCGTCCTGGCGTCCGGTGGGCGGAGGGCCGGCGTGCTGGGCGATGTGTGCTCGGAGAACACGACACCCGTAGTGGGTGTGACGACACC